>DASSBI010000109.1:0-6824 GCA_035698965.1 Gaiella sp.
AGCTCGCGGTCGGCCTCGTCGACGTCGCTCGTCAGCAGCGTCGCCGACAGCGCATCCGTGCGGGCGACGATGAGCGACGGCACGTCGAGCACGTCCGCCGCGAGCCGAGCCGCGACGAGTGTGCGCACGAACTGGCTCGTCGGGACGAGCACCTTGCCGCCGAGATGCCCGCACTTCTTCTCCGAGGAGAGCTGGTCCTCGAAGTGGACGGCCGCGGCTCCGGCCTCGATATACGCCTTCATGATCTCGAACGCGTTGAGCGGCCCGCCGAAGCCCGCCTCGGCGTCGGCGACGATCGGCGCGAGCCAGGTCGTCTCGCCGTCGCCCTCCGCATGCGCGATCTGGTCGGCGCGCAGGAGCGCGTTCGAGATGCGCCGGGCCAGCGCCGGGCCCGAGTTCGCGGGGTAGAGGCTCTGGTCGGGATACGTCCCACCGACGAGGTTTGCGTCCGCGGCGACCTGCCAGCCCGAGAGGTAGATCGCCTCGAGGCCGGCCCGCACCATCTGCACCGCCTGGCCGCCCGTCATCGCGCCGAGCGCGGCGACCCACTCGCGCTCGGCGAGCAGCGTCCGCAGCCGCTCGGCCCCGAGCCGCGCGAGCGTGTGCTCGACACGCACCGAGCCGCGCAGGCGGTCGACGTCGTCGCGGGAGTAGGGGCGGAGGATGGTGGTGTCGATCGTCATGCGCGTCCTTCCGGATCCAGTTTCACGATTTTCGGATCCTAAACATGCGTTGAGTCGTCCGCAAGTGCCAAGATTAGCGAATTCTGGATCCAATAGACGGAGAATGGGATGCGGTTCGGTAGACTGGCCTCGTGAGCACCGTCTCCACGAAGGCCGACGACATTGCCGGGATCCTGGAGGACGAGATCGTCGGCGGTGCGATCCCACCCGGGGCGGTGCTCCGCCAGGAGACGCTCTCGGAGCGGTTCGAAGTCTCCCGGACGCCCGTCCGCGAGGCGCTCCGCCGTCTCGCCGCGCTCGGCCTCGTCTCGTTCGAGCCCAACCGCGGCGTCCGCGTCCGTTCGATCTCCGCGGACGAGCTGCGCGAGGCGTTCCTCGTCCGCGCCGAGCTCGAGGCGCTCGCCACCGAGGTCGCGACGCCGAAGATGACGCCCGACGACCTCGCGGAGATGGACCGGATCGAGCGGCGCTTCGGCGAGCTGACGCTCGAGCTGCGCGACCAGGCCCGCACCGGTGCGCCTCGCGACGCGGCCTTGTTCGTCGAGTGGATGCAGGCGAACTACGCCTTCCACGACGTGATCTACCGCGTCGCCGAGCTGCCGCTCGTCGAGCGCATCGCGAAGGGCGCGCGCCGGACGTTCATCGGCGACCGTGCCTGGCGCGCCCGGGCCGAGCTCGATCAGCTCTACGCGAAGAACGACCTCCAGCACCGCGCCATCCGCGAGGCGATCTCGGCGGGCAGCGCCCAGGCGGCCAGAACGCTCGCCCGCGAGCACGTCCTCTCCTCGAACCGGCTCATCGAGGTCGTGCTCGAGACCCTCGGCGCCGCCGGCCGCGAGCCGGGCTGGGGGCGGTAGCGTGAGCGGTGTCCGACTTTAAGTCGGACACCATGCGAGCCGCGGCTATCCCACGCCGACGATCCTGTCGGCGGCGACGTCGCGGAGCCGCGTCAGCCGGCCGTCGGGATAGCGGACGACGAGCTCGGCGACGCGTGTCTCCTTGCCGAGACCGAAGTGGAGCCGCGGGTCCTCGGAGGAGAGGTAGCTCGACCCCGCGCGCGCGGCCTGGACGAGCCGTCGGCCGTCGGGGAGGACGCCTGTCACGACGGTGCCCGGCGCGGGCCGCCGCAGCGACACCTCGAGCCAGTGGCCCTCCTGCGACCCGCCGTCGTTCCGCAGCAGCTGCACCGCGCCGCCGATCGAGCCGACGGCCAGGTCGAGGTCGCCGTCGTTGTCGAAGTCCGCCGCCGCGAGGCCGCGCCCGTTCCGCGGCGCGATCGGGCCGACCGCGAGCGGACGCACCGAGCCACCGTCGGTCGTGAGCACGCGCACCGGCTCGGCGTCCTTCGCGAGGCTCGTGACCGGGATCGCGCCGTTCGCCATCGCGAGCTCCGGGGTGCCGTCGTTGTCGAGATCGGCCCATGTGACGCCCCACCCGGTGAACGTCCGCCCCAGCGAGCCGACGAAGCCCGGCCGAGCGTCGGCGAACGGCTTGCCCAGGCGGCTGCGGTAGACGGCGTGCAGCTGGCCGCGGGAGTTCGTCACGAAGAGATCCTCCAGCCCGTCCCCGGAGAAGTCGCCCGCTGCGACTCCCATGCCGGCGTTCGAGTCGTCGAGCGCGAGCTCCCTGCCTTCCTCGACGAGCCGGAAGCCGAGGCCGTTCTTCGCGGGCAGGTTGAGGTACAGCCGGTTCGGGTCGAGGTCGTTCGCCACGAACAGGTCGGGACGGCCGTCGCCGTTCACGTCGGCGAACGTCGCGCCGAGCCCGTGGTCGAGCCCGCGCGGCTCGAGCCCGGCGGCGCGGCCGACCTCGCGGAACCGCGGGTGCCCGCCGCTCGCACCGACGTTGAGGTAGAGGAGGTCGCGGACGGCCGCGTGGTTCGCGGGGAAGCCGGACTGCGATCCGGGTAGCGGGTGGTTCGGGTCGGTGTAGCCCGCGACGAACACGTCGAGGCGCCCGTCGCCATTCACGTCGGCGACGGCGGCGCCCGTGTGCCAGCCGGGCTCGTCGATGCCTGCCGCCTTCGCGCCCTCGGTGAACGTCCCGTTGCCGTTGTTCCAGAGGACGGCGTCGAACGCGTCCCGCGCCGCGTCGTAGCCTGCGGTCGTGACGACGAGATCGGTCGTCCCGTTGCCGTCGAGATCGGCCGCGACGCAGCCCGAGCCACGTACCGCAAGACTCGTGCGCGTCTTCTTCGTGACGTCCACGAACCGTCCGTGCACGTTGTGGAAGAGCCGGCTCTGTGGCAGCCCGCCGCCGGCCACGTAGCGCCCGATGTCGCTGTCCGCGTACGAGTTGACGACGTAGAGGTCCATCCACCCGTCGCTGTCGTAGTCGAGCCAGCAGATGCCGCCGCCCATCATCGCGCCCTCGTCGCCGCTCACGCCGAAGCGGAAGGCGCCGTGGCGGAGA
Source organism: Gaiella sp. (assembly GCA_035698965.1). Lineage (GTDB taxonomy): Bacteria > Actinomycetota > Thermoleophilia > Gaiellales > Gaiellaceae > Gaiella. The sequence goes on from DASSBI010000109.1 coordinate 3,096, forward strand.
TCGAGGCCCACACTCGGCGCCACGTCTGTCAGGGTGAACGGTGCAGCCAGCGCGGCCACCGTCGGACGGCCGGCCGCGCCGCCCCGCACGCCCGTGACGAGGTACCGGCTGCCGCTCTGGACGAGCTCGAACGTGCGGACGACGTCTCGCGGGGCGCTCCGGAACATGAAACCGCCGTCCGCTGCGGCGTATCGCACCGTCTGCGACGTGCCGTGGAGCGTCGCGACCACGAGCGGCGGGCCCTGTCCTTTGCCCGGCTCGAGCCGCAGCCCGACGCGCTCCGCCTCGTAGATCGGCACGTCGATCGAGCTGCCCTTCGACCTGTCCATGCGGCCCCAGAGCTCGGACAGCCAGTCGCCCGTCGCGCCGCGTTTCGCGGCCGTGCGATCACGCGCCCGGAGTGCCGACGAGCCGCTCTCGAGATCGGCGACGAGGTCGGCGGCGATCCGCCGCGCGGTCGTGCGGTCGATCGGGGCGAGCCCCTGCGTCCTGGTGGTGCTCACCACCGGGACGCGCCCGGTCGCGAGCGCCGTGGGCGCCGTGGACGCAGGCGACGACACGAGGCCCGCCACGCCGACCACGGTGAGCGCCACCGCGGCCGCCCCGCCCACGCGGACGGGCGACCAGCCGGTCACGCGGCCGAGGCGCGTCCGGTCGGCGACGACCAGCAGCAGCGGCCGTGCGGCGCAGACGATCGTCAGCGCGCCCAGCACGGCGAGCTTCGCCGAGAACTCGCTCGTCCACGGAGCGATCAACAGTGTGGCGAGGAGACCGACCGACACGGCGTACACCAGGCGCGCGCGCGGGCTCTCCGGGATCGTCCGCGGGTCGGTGATCATGAAGAAGAGGAAGACGAGCACCTCGGGTGAGGTGACGAGCAACCACCAGAGGTCGAGGCCGGCGATCGGGCCGAGGTGCCACGCGGCGGTCATCTCGTGTCCCGTCGCCGCGAGTACGGCGACGCCCGCCGCGAAAGTCAGCCAGAAACCGACCGCGATGCCGACGAGGTGCAGGCGCGAAAGGATCGCGAGCCCGCCGCCGACGATGAGCACGAGCGCGAGCGCGAGCCACACCGACATCGGCCCCCACCAGAACGCGAGCGGGTCGGCGCGCTCGGGGCCGAGGAGGACGAAGCACAGGACGAGGCCGAAGTTCGAGGGGTTGAAGACGTGCCGGCCGCGGAACGTGATCACGTACTTCGAGAGGAGCCCGACGGCTGCCGTTCCCGCGAAGATCCACCAGCCGTTCATGCTCCACCAGTCGCCGTGCTCGGTGCCGGGGACGCGCAGCACGAACGCAACGCCGTTCCCCGTGAGGAGCGCGCTCGCGGGCCACATGAGGACGTGCTGACGGCGGAAGGCGACCGACACCTCGAGGACGGCACACGTCACGAGAGAGACGAGGATCTGCGCGATCGAGAGCCGGAAGTCGAATGCGGTCTGCCCGAGCACCTGCAGGGTGACGATGACGCTTGCGAGGTGCAGCCGTGGATCGCGCCATGTCGGCAGCAGCACGGGGTAGGCCGTGCCGCGAATCCGCACCGTCGGCCGGCCCGCCGCGATCGCGGGAGCGCTCATCGGCGACTGATGGTACGCAGCGTGCGGTGCCGGAGTGTTACGCCCAGAAGGCTTCGAACGCGGCGGGATCGGACGGCAGCGCCAGCACCTCGCGGACCAGGCCGCCGTCGATCCGGAAGAGGAGCACCTGGTCGAGGTCGAGCCGCCGGCCGTGGCGCTCGCCGCAGGCGCGGTACAGCGCGGCCGCCCGGTCGTCGCTCGCGAGCACGTCGACGAGTTGTGAGGAGTACGTCCCGCCGGTCTCTTTCGGGAGCCGCGCGAGGAAGCGGAAGATCGCCTCGCGACCGCGGTGGACGCCGGCCATCGTCCCGTCGCCGGGCACGATCCATACCGCGTCGGGTGCGAACAGGTCGCGGAGCGCGAAGCCCTGCTTCTGCGCGAACGCGCCGAAGATCCGGCGGACGACCTCCTCGTTCGCGGCGCGGGCGCTAGCGGCGGCCACGGCTTCGCTCCCACTCGTCGATCAGTTGCTTGACGTGACCGCGCTGAGCGGGGGTGAAGTCGAAGATCTCGAGCAGCCGCCGGGCCTCGGCCGGATCGTCGTTCGCGACCGCAGCTTCGAGATGCTCGCGCTGCGGCGTCGGCTCGCGCAGTTGCCTGCGCAGCCAGCGGAGGAGGCTCACCGTCGCCTGGTCTGCCATCGCGCGCCTACGCTACTCGCGTGGACACGTTCCTCGCGATCGCCAGTCGGCGCGACGAGCGCCGCTACGGGCAGGAGCCCCTTCCCGAGGGCGTCGCCGCGCGCATTCTCGACGCCGGCCGCCTCGCCGGCTCGGCGTCGAACCGCCAGCCGTGGGTGTTCGTCGTCCCGGACACCCGCGAGCGCATCGAGGAGCTCGCACGGTCGGTCTACGTGCCCGACAACGTCCTCGGCGCCGGCCTTGTCGTCGGTGTCGCGATGACGGGGAAGCGGCGGGCGCAGTTCGACGCGGGGCGCGCCGCACAGAACATGCTCCTCGCGGCGTGGAACGAGGGCGTCTCCTCCTGCCCGAACGGCGTCGCCGACCCCGATTCGGCGCACGCCGCGCTCGGCCTCGGCGAGGACGAGACGCTCGTGATCGTGCTCACCTTCGGGATCCCGGAGCGCAGTCGCGAGCCAGGGTCGCGGACTCCCGAGGAGTGGAGCGCCCGGGCGAATCGTCGCCCGCTCGACGACGTCGTCCGTCACGTCCGCTGACAGGCCGGTTGACACCGGCCTGACCGCCCGTTTAGTTTGTGCGCCTTCCATACAAACCCGCCCGCCTGCATGACGCCTCACCCAACCCCCGCGTGATCCCGGCCGCCCGATGACGTTCGAGCGCCGGGCAGTGCTGCCCGCCGACCAGACGACCGTGCGCCGGGCGAACCTCGGCGTCGTGCTGCGTCACGTGGCGGCAGGAGGGTCGCTGTCGCGGGCGCGGGTTGCGGCGGACACGGGTCTCACGCGCGGCACCGTGTCCAGCCTCGTCACCGAGCTGATGGAGCTCGAGCTGCTGCGGGAGACGGGTGAGACGACGTCGCCTCGCGGCGTCGGTCGCCCCGGCGTCGAACTCGAGCTCGCCGACGTCGTCGTCGGCGTCGGGCTCGAGGTCAACGTCGACTACGTCGCGGTCTCCGTCGAGGACCTGACCGGCGCCGTGCGCTACGAGCGCCGCTCGTACCGCGACAACCGAGGCTCGGCGCCCGGGCCCGTGCTCGACCGGCTGGCACGCGCGGCCCGGACGGCGATCGAGGCCGTCGACCGCGACGGTCTGCGCACGATCGGCGTCTCGGTCGCGGTCCCGGGGCTCGTCGAAGAGGCGTCCGGCACCGTCGTCTTCGCCCCGAATCTGGGCTGGGAGGACCTTCCCGTCGCAGCCGAGCTCGAGGAGCGGCTCGGGCTCCCCGTCCACGTCGAGAACGAGTCCAACCTCGCGGCGCTCGCAGAGCACTGGACGGGCGCCGCCGTGGGCATCGACGACTTCGTCTGCGTCTTCGGCGAGGTCGGCGTGGGCGGTGGCATCGTGCTCGGCGGTCGCCTGTTCCGCGGCTCCCACGGCTTCGGCGGCGAGTTCGGTCACGTCTCCGTCGACCCGAACGGCGCCCTGTGCGCGTGCGGCAGCCGCGGGTGCGTCGAGACGCTGGTCGGACAGGAGTCGATCGCCCGTGCCGCGGGCGTCTCGCCCGTCGCGGG
>DASSBI010000110.1:0-2341 GCA_035698965.1 Gaiella sp.
CGACAGCGAGGGACGTCGCGCGACTCATCGACCGATCACGGTGAACGTCACCGTTGCCGTGTAGCGCCCGGCAGGCACGGCCGGCAGTGGCGAGACGAATCCGAGCCGCGTGTCCCAGAGATCACCGGCTGCGGCGCTCCGTGCCGCGGTCGTTCCCACGAGCAGGTCGGCGGCCGGCGGGATCGGGATCGCCGCCATGGCGCCTCCTGCGAGCGCCGGACCGATCTGGCCGCCGGACGGAGCCGTGCCGGCGATGCCGAGAGGCAGGTCGGCCGGCTGGAAGGCCGTTCTGTGCGCCGTGACCGAGTAGCCTGCGGCGTTGTTGCTGGTCACGGTGAGCCGCTCGGACACCGGCGTCGGCGTACTGCCGGTCGTTGCGTTGCCGAAGCTGACAGCGGAACGCTCGAGCGCGATCGAGAGGACCGACTGGATGTCGACGTCGACCGTCGCGCTCTGCGACGCGCTTCCCTCCGGCGGAGGCTCCGTGCCGCACGTGACCGCGGCGCTCGCCGAGGTCCGTGGTGCGGCTGCTGCCGAGGTGAAGTCGGCGCCGTTGGCATCGGTGTCGGCGCAGCCGCCGGAGGCCCGCGTCGCGGCGGTGGTGTTGTCGATCGCCGGCGCGGCGGCTCCCTCGAAGTCCGTCGCGCCGCCGTAGCCGACGAGATCGGCGACGGAGGTCACGGCCGAGCAGCTACCCGCGGTCGCTCCGCACGTCAGGGCGCTCGCGCTGCGCACGACCGCCACCTTGCCGCCCGAGACGGCGAGGTTCGAGGTGCCGATCGCGTCCGGTGTCGGGAGCCCGGCGCCGACGGTGCCGCCGGACGCGAGCCCGACGAGATAGTGGCGCCCGGGAGCGATCGATCCCGCGAGCGCTGTCACTTGCCACGACGTCCCGGTCGCGGATGCGTACTGCACGGACCAGCCGCTCACGTCGACGGCAGTCGACCCCCGGTTGAAGAGCTCGACGAAGTCGTTCGAGAACGGTGCACCGGCGTTGCCTCCACCGGCGAAGACCTGACTGACGAGAACGTCCGGCGACGCGCCGCGCGCGGACGGCGCGACGAAGGCGCCGGCCACGGCGAGGAGGCCGAAGAGGACGAGGGCTAGGGCTCGGTGCATGTGGGGCTCCATTCGGGAGGGGACGAGGACTCCTTCCCTGATACCGTGTTGCCAACGCGGGCGAAAGGGCCGGGCCGCAGTTGGCACAGAGTTGGCACACTTTCCCGGCAGGCGGGCTCGCGCCCGCGGTCGTGCAGACGCAGGCAGCGCGACTAGAATGACGAACATGGTGTTGGCGACCGACGACCCGCTCAGTCCCCGTGCCGAGCTTGCCCCGCATCCGCAGGAGCGCCCGGCCGCGCATCGGCGCGGACGACGTCGCACGCACCCCGGAGGTCTCTGAGCTCACCGCCCAGGAACTCACCTGGGTCAACGTCGTCGCGCCCGACCTCGAGACGGCGCAAATGCTCGCCGAGCGCTTCGGCTGGCATCCGCTGGACGTCGAGGACATCGTCTCCAAGCGCCAGCGGCCGAAGGTCGACGACTACGAGGAGGACCAGTACCTCTTCGCGGTCCTTCACTTCCCGGTGTTCGACAAGGCCGTGCAGCGGCTCAACGCGGGCGAACTCGACGTCTTCATCGGCCAGGACTACCTCGTCACCCTCCCGGCGCGCGAGCTGCTGCCGGTCACGCGGCTCTTCGCCCGCTGCGAGTCGGACGACACCTTCCGGGAGCAGCTCTTCGCCAAGGGCTCCGGGCGCCTGCTCTACGAGGTCCTCGACGACCTGTTCGACTACTGCTTCCCGATCCTCGACAAGATCGGCCACAAGCTCGACCGCATCGAGGACGAGATGTTCGCCGGAGCGGCCGAGGACGTCGTCCGCGACCTCTCGAACGTCAAGCAGGAGATCATCTCCTACCGGAAGGTGATCAAGCCGGAACGCTCGACGCTGCGCGTGCTGGAGCGGCGGATCAACCGCTTCCTCCACGAGGAGCTCGAGCTCTACTTCGACGACATCAACGACGCGGTCGAGCGGATCTGGGACCAGCTCGACAACTACAAGGAGGTCGTCGAGGCGCTCGAGCAGACGAACGAGTCGGTCATCTCCCACCGCCAGAACGACGTGCTGCGGCTGCTCACGCTGATCAGCGTCACGATGCTGCCGCTGACGCTCCTGACCGGCATCTTCGGGATGAACGTCATCTACCCAGGCGAGGCGACGAAGGTCGCCTTCTGGGTCATCCTGGGGGCCCTCGTCGCGACGCTCGCTGCGATGGTGGGCTTCTTCCGCTGGAAGCGCTGGCTGTAGGCGAACGCGGCCCTGGGAGCACTAGAGTCGGG
>DASSBI010000111.1:0-11024 GCA_035698965.1 Gaiella sp.
GGTCTACTACGACCGCTATCTCGACTGGTCGATCGTCGCGCTCGTCGTCGCGATCAAGCTGCCGGTCTTCGCCCTGTGCGGCTTCTACAACCGCTGGTGGCGCTACGTCTCGACGCGCGACATGTGGGGCGCGTTCCGCGGGGTCGTGCTCGCGTCCGTTGCCGTCTTCCTCGTCTTCACGCTCTTCGAGGTGCACCGCGTGAACGTGCCGCGCGGCGTCTGGTTCATCGACCTGCTCGTCTGCATGGCTTTCGTCGCGGGCTCCCGGCTGCTCGTGCGGACCATCGTCGAGCGGCCTCTGCCCGGCCGGATCGTGACCCGCGGCAAGGAGGCGATCATCGTCGGTGCGGGCGACGCCGGACAGCTCGTCGTGAAGGAGATGCAGCGGTCGCCGGCGCTCGGCTACACGCCCATCGGGCTGCTCGACGACGACTCGCGCAAACGCAACCTGCGGCTCCACGGCGTCCGCGTGCTCGGGACGACCGCTGACCTGGCGCACGTCATCCGCGACCGCCGGCCGGACGAGGTACTGATCGCGATCCCGAGCGCCTCGGGCGAGCTTCGCGCGCGCATCGTCGAGACGGCGCGCTCGCTCGAGGTCCCGGTCAAGACCCTGCCGACGCTCTCCGACCTCGTGTCGGGTGATGCGGACCTCGCGCGCCAGCTGCGGCCGGTCGAGGTCGAGGACGTGCTCGGGCGCGAGCCGGTCGAGGTCGACTTCACGTCGATCGCGGAGTACCTGAAGGGCGAGGTCGTGCTCGTGACGGGCGCCGGCGGCTCGATCGGCTCGGAGCTCTGCCGGCAGATTGCCCGCATCGGGCCGGCGAAGCTCGTCCTGCTCGACCACGCCGAGCCCGCGCTGTTCGAGATCGAGCGCGAGCTCGTGCGCGAACGGGGTTTCCGCGCGGCCGCCGCCGTCGTCGGTGACGTCCGTGACCCGGTGAAGCTGCGGCAGGTCTTCGACAAGTACCGGCCGGGCGTCGTCTTCCATGCTGCCGCGTACAAGCATGTCGCGATGATGGAGGCGAACCCGCTCGAGGCCGTACGCAACAACACTCTCGGCACCCGGGTCGTCGCGGACGTCGCGGTCGAGTACGGCGCCAAGCGATTCGTCCTCGTCTCGACGGACAAGGCCGCGAACCCGAAGACCGTCATGGGCCAGTCGAAGGCGCTCGCCGAGTGGATCGTCGAGACGTGGGGCCATCGCGCCGACGTGACGACCCGATTCGTGGCGGTCCGCTTCGGGAACGTCCTCGGCTCGTCCGGCTCGGTCGTGCCGATCTTCCGCCGGCAGATCGCCCGCGGCGGGCCGGTGACGGTGACGCACCCCGAGATGACGCGGTTCTTCATGACAATTCCCGAGGCGGTGCAGTTGATCGTCCAGGCCGGCGCGATCGGCGGTCGCGGGCAGGTGTACGTCCTCGACATGGGCGAGCCGGTTCGCATCGTCGACCTCGCTGAGAAGATGATCCGCCTGTCGGGCAAGGAGCCGGGACGGGAGATCGTCATCGAGTACGTCGGGCCGGCGCCTGGCGAGAAGCTCCACGAGGAGCTCGTCGGGGACGGCGAGGCCGTGACGCCGAGCCGGCATCCCAAGATCGACCTGATCACCCGCCCGCCTGTCGACTCGGAGTGGCTCGAGGCCGAGCTCGCGGACCTCGAGCGCCTGGTCGAGGACGGCGAGACGCTCGAGCTCGTCGGCGAGCTGCGGCGTCTCGTGGGCGAGCCGCGGCGCGAGGGAGCCGCTGCCCCCGAGTCGGGGCACGTGCCATAGCCCCGAGCGCACCGGTCTTCGTCGTGGGCGACGTCCACGGCTGTCGCGACGCGCTCGCAACGCTCCTCTCCGACGCGGGGTTGGTCGATACGGAGGAGCGATGGGCGGGAGGAGATGCCCGCGTCTGGCTCGTCGGGGACCTGACCGACCGGGGACCCGACGGCATCGGTGCGATCGACCTCGTCCGGCGACTCGAGCAGCAGAGCGCAGGCGCCGTCCGCTGCCTGTTGGGGAATCACGAGGTGCTCCTGCTCTCCGTCCTCCGCTTCGGTGGCGAGGAGACGAGCATCCCAGGCGAGTCGTTTCACGACCTGTGGCGGCGGAACGGCGGAGTCGAGTCGGACGTGCGCGGGCTCACGCCCGAGCACGTCTCCTGGATCGCGGCCCTGCCGCCGCTCGCACTCGAGGGCGAGACCCTGCTGATCCACGCGGACACGACGGCGTATCTCGCGCTCGGACGCTCGGTCGACGCGGTCGCGCGCGCGACACGGGCCGTTCTCGCGGCGGGATCGGTGAACGAGATCGACGACCTCCTCGGCATCGTCTCCGACCGGATGCAACTCGACGACCCGGCGGCCGTCCAGGCGCTCCTCGACGCATACGGCGGCACGCGCATCGTGCACGGGCACACGCCCATCGCGTCGCTGCTCGGCGTCGACCCCCGGAGCGTGACCGAGCCGCTCGTCTACGGCGACGGGCGCGTGACGAACGTCGACCACTGCCTCTTCGCAGGCGGGCCCGGGTTCGTCACAAGGCTGTGAGGAGGAGGTCGAGGAGAAGCGCGGGGTCGCGGGTCGCGCGCGCGGCATCCGGTTGCTTGTGCTCGACGGCGATGCCGGCCGCGTCCTCGAGCATCCGCAGTCGTCCCTCGGCAACGAGGCGCTCGTCGACGGCGCCCATCCGTCCCGTGAAGGTCGAGTAGACGGGCGTTCCGAGCGCGACGGCCTCGCGGTTCATCGTGCCGCCCGCAGAGACGACCAGATCGGCGAGCGCGACCAGGCTCAGGGCGTCGACCGCTCTGTCCGGCACGAGCAGGGACGGGAATCCGGCGTCGCGGATCGTCTCGCGCTGCTCCGGCGTGCGCGGCAGCACGACGGCATGGACGCCGGGATCCCGTCCGAGGTGCTCCAGGACAGCTGCGAAGAGCGGGTTGCGGTGGCGGTGGTAGAGAGAGACGTCGGGCGGGGTGCGCACGACCGCAAGCACCCGATCCCGGTCGATCCGCAGTGCGTCGAGGACGGCCGCGTCGGGTTTGAAGTCGTGGAGGTAGTACTCCTCCTTGAGCCCCGGGTAGCGCCGCACCTTTCGCGACCTCGCGCCGATCCGGTCGAGGCGGCTCTGGGGAATGACCTCCGGGACGATCACCCGCGTCGCCGCCCGACAGCCGAGGCCGTGCTGTGCGCGGGCGAACTCGTAGTCGAACGCGTAGGACGACGGCAGGCCGAGGGAGCGGGCCGCGAGCGGCAGTTCGTGCGAGGCATGCGAGAGCGCGATGTCGAAGTCCCGTGCGCGCGCGAAACGGCGGAGCGCTCGCAGGCGCGCCGACATCGCGCGGACCTTGCCCGCGCGCGACGCCCCGGCGTGCGGCGGCCCGACGACGGTGTGCTCGAGGCCCGCGTCCTCGAGGAGCTCGAGCGTCTGTGCAAAGTCCCGCGCGGTGACGGTCACCTCGTGCCCACGAGCCTCGAGCAGGCCGACGAGCGGCCGGAAGACGACCACGTGCGGTGAGTTCGTCACGTCGATCCAGACCCGCATGGGTCACTTCTATAACATTCGCTTATGGATACGCGCCAGCTGGCCGCGTTCTGCGCCGTCGTCGAGCGGCGTTCGTTCTCACAGGCGGCGGAGCAGCTCGGCGTCACGCAGCCGGCCGTCTCGCTCCAGGTGCGCGCACTCGAGAAGCGGCTCGGCGCCCAGCTTCTCGACCGGTCTGGCCGCCGTGTCGAGCCGACCGAGGCCGGTGCGCGCCTCTACCGCGGCGCCCAGCGGCTCCTCGCGCTGGAGCAGCAGGTGCTCGACGAGGTGGCGGCGGAAGGCGACGGAGACCTCTCCGGCGCGCTCTCGATGGGCGCGTCGACCGGGCCGGCCGCGGTGGTCGTGCCACGGCTCCTCGGCGAGTTCCAGCGCGCCCACCCTGCCGTTCGCGTCGCGCTCGAGGTGCACGACACGCGGATGGTCGTCGAGCTCGTCGCGGAGCGGCGCCTGGAGCTCGGCATCGTCGGCGCGGCGCCCCGCCACCGGGCGGTGCGGTTCGAGCCCTTCGCATACGACGAGGTCGTCCTCGTCTGCCCGCCGCGGCACCGTTTCGCAGGTCGCATCATCGATGTGCACGAGCTCACGTCGGAGTCGCTTGTCGTGATGCAGGAGGGAGCCGGCGTCCGCAGGATTGTCGAGGACGAGCTCCGCCGGCTCGGCGTGCGGCTGCGGGACATCGATCCCCGCCTCGAGCTCGGCCTCCAAGAGTCGGTGCGTAGTGCGGTGCTCGCTGGTTACGGCGTCACGTTCATCTCGCGCGCGGCGGTCGAGTCCGACCTCGCCTCGGGCGCGCTCGCGGAGGCGCGCGTGGAGGGAATGGACGGGCGTCGCGAGATCTCACTCGTCCGCAGCGCCGCGCGGGTGCAGACACGCGTGGCCGACACGTTCGTCGAGTTCGCGCGGGAGAGGCTGGAGACGCTCCAGCTCGGCCTCGTCCCCGCGGCGACCCAATGACGGAGATACCGACGGCGCGAATCATCCGCTTCGGCGCCGGCGCGATCGCGGAGCTCGAGGACGTCTGCAACGAGGTGGGCATCGCGAGACCGCTTCTCGTCACGACCCGCCGAGGCTCCGGGACGGTGGCCGGCCTTCCCGTCGTCGAGACGTTCGACGGCGTCCTTCCGCACGTCCCCGTCGAGACGGTGCGTGCTGCGGCCGAGCGTGTCCGTGAGGTGGGCGCCGACGGGCTCGTCGGGCTCGGCGGTGGGAGCGCGATCGACACGTGCAAGGCGGTCGTTGCCGAGTTCGCCGCAGGCGGAATCGAGCCGCTCCCCCGCGTCGTCGCCGTCCCGACGACGTACGCAGGAGCCGAGTGGACGCCGTACTTCGGGATGCTGCTCGCTCCCGGCCGGAAGGGCGGCGGCGGAGACGAGCACGCGCGCCCCGTGGCGGCGATCTACGACCCCGAGCTGAGCGTCGGGCTGCCTCTCGCCGCGACGGTCGGCACGGCGATGAACGCGCTCGCGCATTGCGCCGAGGCCCTCTATCACCCCGAGCGCAACGCCGCCGCGGAGCGCCACGCGGAGACCGGCGCCACGGCGATCGGCTACGCGCTACCGCTCGTCGTCGAACGGGCGAACGGGATCTACGGCCGGACACGTCTGCTCGAGGGCGCGATGCGGGCCGCGCTCGCGCTCGCCGAGTCCGGGCTCTGTCTCGGCCACGCGATGGCGCAGGCGCTGGGCGGCCGCTACGGGCTGCCGCAGGGGTCGACGAACGCGGTCTGCCTTCCGGCAGCGCTCCGGTTCAACGCAGTCGCCGTGCCGGACGCCGTGGTCCGCTTCGCGCAGGCGCTCGGCGTCGAGGACGCTCCGGCCCGCGTCGAGGAGCTGGCGCGGCTCGGCGGCTTCGGCCGGCTCCGCGACCTCGACGTCCCGGAAGCCGACCTCGACGAGGTCGCAGAGGCCGTCGTCGCTCGCCGCGGCGCGCTGGAGAACCCCCGCCCCGTAACGGCAGCGGAGGTGGCCGAGCTGCTGCGCTCCGTCTGGTGAGTTTCGTCAGGTGAACCGCTCGCCCTCGTCGCGACGGTAGCCCCACCAGGCGAGCGCGAAGAACACGAGTCCCCACGCCGTCAGGGCGGCGACATGGTGCAGCGGTACGGCGTGATCTCCGGTGGCCACCGGATCGAGTACCTCCATCCAGCTGCGCGTCGGGAGGAGCTGCGAGGCGACGTCGACGTCGCGGGGCACGTCCTCGGTCGGACGCATCCAGAGGAAGCCGCCGATCGCGAGCGGGAGGTAGAGCAGGTTCGCCACCGGCAGCGCGGCACGCGGAGAGAGCCAGTAGCCGAATGCGACACCGAGCAGTGCGAACGGGATGCACCCGAGGAGCAACGTCAACCCGAGCACGACAACGCGCCACGGCGCCATGTGAATGTCGTACACCGTGAACGCGACCAATGACACCGCGCTCACAGTCGCGGCGGCGAAGACGAGGGCGGAGAGGACCCGACCGGCAAGTCTCGCGGCCGGTCCCACCGGCAGCGTGCGCAGGTACGTCTCCCACGGCGTCGTCCTGGTCGTGGCGATCCCGACTCCGAACTGGAAGAACGCGACGCCGAGGAGCGCCGTCGCCGCAAACCCCGCGTACAGCCGGTCAGGCTCCCCTTCCTCGAAATGACGACCGAACAGAAGGAGCAGGATTGCCGGAAAGGCGATCGTCGGAACGGAGTACCCGGTGTAGCGCGCGAGATTGGCGGTCTCCGCCCGCGCGTGTGCGAGTGCCAGCCTCATTCGGTTGCCTCCGTCAGGGTCACGAAGGCGTCCTCGAGGCTCGTGGGCGTCACGTGGAGCTCTCGGAACTCGACCCCGGAGCGGACGAGCGCCGTGACGAACGCGTCGGCGTCGCCCACGTAGATCACGTGCCGGTCGCCCCTCGAGTCGACGGAGCCGACGCCGGGGAGCGGTGGGAGCGCGTCGGCACGCAACGTCACCTTCGTGAGGCCCCCGCGCGCCTTGACCTCCGCCAGCGTCCCCTCGACCAGGATCCGTCCCGCGGCGAGGACCACGATGCGGGTCGCGATCGCCTCGGCTTCGGCGAGCTGCTGCGTCGTGAGGAGGACGGCACCCCCGCCTGCGGCGAACGCGGCGAGGTCGTTCAGCAGCGAGCGCCGAGCATGTGCGTCCATGCCGGCGGTCGGCTCGTCGAGGAAGAGGGCTCCTGGGTTTCCCGCCAGGGCGAGGGCGACGGCGAGTCGCCGGCGCTGACCGCCGGACAGGCCCCCGGCGTGGCGTCCGGCGACACTCGTGAGCTCGAGCCGCTCGAGAACGTCGTCCGTGGAGGCTGCGTGCGCGTAGTGCGTGCGAACGAGCTCGACGGTCTCGCGCACGCGGAGGCCTGGTGGGAAGCCGACGTCCTGCAGGACCGCGCCGACGCTCCGTCGAGCCTCCGGCTCACGGGGGTCGCAACCGTAGAGCTCGACGCGGCCGGAGTCGGGCCGACGCAATCCGAGCATGATCGATACCGCCGTCGACTTTCCAGCGCCGTTCGCGCCGAGCAGCGCGACGATCTCGCCGCTCCGCAGCTCGAGCCCGATCGAGTCGAGCGCCTTCACCGACGGGAACGACTTGGTCACGCCCTCGAGGAGAGCCAGCGGCGGCGAATCGGTCGCGATGGTCTCGTGCATCGGTCGGGGACCCATGGACGGCGACTCGGATGCTACGAGACGTGGAGGGTCGTGCCTAGTGTCCAAAACGGACGTGTCCGCTCTCGCTCCCATGGCGACGCCGACGAGGACGTTGTAGGTCGAGTGCGCCGCCATTGCGGCGACGATGCGCCCCGTGGCGAGGTACGCGAGGCCGAAGAGCAAGCCGGTCGTGAGGTGCGTCCAGGCCCGTCGGCCGAGTCGCCTCACGTGCGCCACGGCGAAGAGCGCCGAGCTCGCGGCGAGTGCACCGTGCGGACCGAGCGGCGGGACGAGGAAGCCGAGAACGAGCCCCCGCCAGATCGCTTCCTCCTCGGCCGACTTCGCCGTGAGGACGGCGCTCCGAGCCAGCAGGCGCTTCCGGGGCAGCGCGGAGAACGCGGACGCGGCGATCGGCCGACGGGCGGCAACGAGGAAGCCACAGCCGCCCACGAGGCAGCCGAGGGCGATCGCGTCGGCGAGAGGTCGGACGGTCGGATCGAGCGGTCGGATGCTCGGCGATACCAGTGAGGCCCCGACCGCCACGGCGATCCACCCTCCGAGTCGCGACGCCGCGACGGCCCTCATGTCGCGGGATACCCGACTGGCACGAGGTAGAGCGAGGCCTCGTAGATGCCGTCGACACCGAGAAACGCGTCGACCTCACGGTCGTAGAAGCCTCCGAGGGGCACAGCGCCCAGGCCGAGAGCCGCGGCTGCGAGGAGCAGGTTCTGCCCGACGTGACCTGCTTCCATCAGCGCGAAGCGGTAGGCCCGGGCACCGTACTTGAACCGAGAGCGCCAGAACATCGCAGTCATCGCCACGATCGCTGCGCTCTCGGCCAGCGGCTCCGCGTAGGGCGACAGCTCGGCCCCTGCCGGGGACTGGAGTGGTCGCAGGAGCTCCAGGCCGTGCCGGAGCGGGTCGTAGTGGTACAGGGCGTGGTCGAGACCCTCGACCCGATGGCTGACGACGTAGAGCTCGAGCGGGTAGAGGGCTCCTCCCGAGGGGACGGTTCGCAGCGTCTGGGGGGTTCCGTCGATTCCTGCGTTGACGCCGTATGCGGCATGGAGGAGCGTCGCGAGCTTGCTCAGCCGGAGGACGCGCGGCCCGAGCGACCGCCGCGACCGGCGGGTCGCGATCGCATCCGCCAACGTCGTAGGGCCGAGGTCAGCCGCGGGGAGGGGCACGAACGGCCGCTGGGGATGGCGCTTCGCGGAGCGGCTCGCCGTGATTCGCATCTCGAGGCTCCGCTCGAGCCGAGCGGCGCCCACGACATGCGGATCGGTGACGCCAGCGTAGATCCGGGAGGCCTCGTGGTAGTCCTCGGTGGGGTCGGGCTCGGGCGCGCTGTCCGCTCCGAGGAGGCTCGCCAGCCGGACCGTCCGGACGATCTCTGCCGGAGCCGGAGCGTCGGTGGGCGCTGTCGAGACGGGATCGCTCACGGGAAGGGGTGTGGAAGTGGATTCAGGTCGTCAGCGTCGAGCGGTGATGGCACGAGACCGGCCTCGTGGGCCGCGGTGTACAGGCGCGTGCCGCCGAGGAACCGCGCACGATGCGATACGTCGAGCGCACAGAGCTCGGGCACGATCACGCGGGCGACGGAGAGACCGAGCGACCGAACGTCGGGTGAGGTGACGTCCACGGCGTAGGCGGAGAGACCGTGACGGGCAAGCTTCCGCAGCACGGCGTCGACCTGCGAGCGCGGTGTCGCGCCTTCGAGCGCCGGGACCGATCGTGTCGGCCGTCGCTCCGCAGAGCCGTCCAGGAACGCGGCGAGCTCCGCGTGCTCGGGCTGAGCGTAGTACAGCAGGTGCTGCTCGAACGTCTCGATCCGATCGGGGTCGGGGGGAGGCGTGCCGGGCTGCTGGTCGAGCGTCTGCTGGCGGACCCACCGATAGACGCCGAACGCCTCCGCGACGGCAGCCAGCCACGCATCGCCGACGGTTACCGAGGCGCCGGCGCCCATCGCGAGCGACGCGCCCGAGCCGGGAGGGCCGTGCACGACCGCGATCGCGATCGGGACGTCGAGGAACGCGCTTCCGTCGAGCACGTTGAACGGGACGCCGGTCCGGCCGAAGAACCGTCGGTCATACGACTCGAGATCGTCGTCGTCCGTCCAGTCGAGCAGTGGCAAGGACAGCCCGCACTTCCAGGCGAGCATCACCGCATCGCGCTCGACGAGCTCGAGCAGGGCACGGAGCACCGCTTCCGTGAAGGTCGCGGCACACGCGAGGCCGTTCGAGGTCGAGTACGCGACCGGGAGCGAGGCGGTCGCCGGCCGTCCCAGGTACACGAGCTCGGCCGGGAGGTAGGCCGGGGAGCCGTCGTGCAGCGACGCGCCCTCGACGAAGGCCGTGGGCGTGTCCTCCGTGAACTCGGTAAACGGCAAATCTCCCTCCGCGTGCTGGGTCGGGTGGAAGAGCGCAAACCGGACTGGTCGCACCGCGGCGTCGCCGAGTGAGCGCGCGGTGGCGAGCTGGACGCGGTCTCGCGGGACGTACACCGCGGAGTACCGCTCCAGCGCCTCGCCGATCGCTGCGGCTCGCGCCCGCGCCGGCAGGGGGTGGGCTCCGCTCCCGTAGTCCACCGCTCTGCCGCCGAGCGTTCGCACCGCCGAGGCGAGCTCGGCCGCGCAGTTCGGGAGCGACGCCTCGTCCGTCGTGTACGTCGTCGAGATCGTCCGCGTGACGATGCCGACGAGCGGCGACACCGCCTCCTCGAGCCGTTCGAGGGCGCGCTCGACCGGAGTGAACGGCTCGTCCGTCAGTACCGCGGTCACGCGACGGCCTCGAACCACGGGGAGGGCACCGCCTGGGGCTGCGGGCCGCACGCCGCGCAACGCGGCGCGCGGAGGATCCGATCGAACCGCAGCCCGACCACCATGCCCGCCTCCAGCGCGTAGAACCGACCTGGCAGGGTCGGGTCGCCCGTCGTGAGCCAGCGAACCGCGAGAACGACGGCCAGGCCGGCGGCGATCGACACGAGCGGCGCGGGAAGCGACGCTCGACGCGGCGTGCGCTCGACGAGGTCGAAGTCCTCGTCGTACCCGGAGGCGGCCGCGCGTCGCGTGACGAAGCACCGACGACACGCGGACGTCCCGGGCACGAAGACCGGGCCGGCGATGACGAACCGCCCGTCGTACGGCAAGACCTGCAACCAGGGGTCGCGACGCTCGAGCCTCGAGTCATTCAGGCTCGAGAGGGCGTCCAGATCGTCGTGCTCGGGGGCGGCGACGACGAACGACCCCGCGGGCGGCTCTTGGTCGAGCGAGAGGATCTCGACTTGGGGCAGCCCGGAGAGCGGTAGGAGACGCGCAAGCTCCCGGGCGATCGAGCCCGATCCGACGACGGCGACGCGCGCGCCCTCGAGCGCGTCGACCGCCGCCGCCGGTGTCCTGGTGCCCACCACGGCCACGGCGAACGCCGCCGCCGCGCCCGCGGGATGACCCTCCTCCGTCGGCCCGTCCACCAGCAGCTGGTGCTCGGCGAGGAGCGTCAGGGCGTTGTTCACGGCCGGGGCGGCCGCATGCCCGAGTGTCGCCTGGAGCTCCTCTTGCGTTCGGGTCCCGTCGAGGAGCGGCAGTAGCCTCGGCAAGAGCGCCCGGGTTGCACCGCCCTCGAGCGTCACGAGCGTGCCGCCGCGCTCGATCAGGACGCGTGAGCCGTCCTCGACGAGCCGGCACCACGGTGCAAGGGCGGGACGATCGGGGAGCGGCATGCCAGGCCTCGTCCCTCGGGTCACCAGCAGAGCGTCGTGCACGTGCAGCAGAGGACGATCGTGCCGCAGCCGCCGCAGCAGCCGGGCTCGTCGTCGACGACTGCGTACGTCGCCGCGCCGTACCCGCGGACGTTGGCGGAGAGGTCGAGCATC
>DASSBI010000112.1:0-12328 GCA_035698965.1 Gaiella sp.
GCGGACGAGTGAGCCTGTGATGAGGTCGATCTCTGTCGCCCTATGTGCTTCGACGTCCTCCAGCATCGATGGATAGTGCGCGGAGCCTCTCCGCGTGGCATGGACGTTCATCTCCCACGGGTCCTCGTAGAGCTCGACGCCGGCCGCCGCGGCGACCGCCTTGCCCTCGTCGACGAGGTCGTGGACCAGGTGGCCGAGGTCGGACGGTCGGTCCTCGTCGGCGAAGTGATGGTCGTGACGGAGCCCGGTGAGCGCCGCCACCGAGTTGACCGTCGCGTTGAAGATGAGCTTCGACCACTGGGCGGGCCGCAGGTCCGGGAAGACCTCCGCCTGGAGGCCTGACCGCCGCACGAGGTCGCCGACCTCCTCTACCCGCTCGAGCGGCGTGTCCTCGTACGGCCCCATCCAGGTGGGCGTGTCGAGCACGTACTCGACCTCCGTGTCCGAGTGCTTCGTGCCGGACATGAAGGTCACCGCCGAGACGATCGGCCACTCGCCGTGCTCGCGAACGACCTCCTCGGCGCCAAGCCCGTTGAGCGTCGTCATCACGAGCGCGCCGGGGAAGCGGCCCTCGAGCGCGGTCGCGGCCGAGTCGAGGCCGTTCGCCTTCGTCGCGACGATGCCGAGGTCGAACGGCTCGATCGCGTCCGGATCCGCCGACGCGCTGACGTGTGCGTGGAGGTCACTCCGGCCGGTCACGCGGAGACCGTCTCGGTTGAGGGCCGCGGCGTGCTCCTCACGGCGCGTCAGCACGCTCACCTCGACGAGCTGAGCGAGATGACCGGCGAACAGGCTCCCGATCGACCCGGCGCCGATCACGCACACGCGCTCGATCACGCGGCCTTCGCGGCACCGACGGGGACGACCTCCGGCACGCGCGGCATCACCTCGGACGCGAAGAGCTCCTGATTCTTGATCGCCATCCAGTGCGGCGCCCCGCCCGCGTTGACCGTGATCCCGATCTCGCTGATCCCCGGGCAGATCTGCCGCGTCTCCTCGATGCGCTCGACGATGTCGTCGGGGGTGCCGACCCAGACGTAGTCGTCGTCGACGAGCTGCTCGAACGGAACCTCGGCGAGCTGCTCCATGATCCCGGCTGCGTAGAAGCCGTAGCCCGCCTTGTTGAGGTCGTCAGCGGACGGCTTCTCGTACTCGAGGAGCGGGGAGCTGTTTCCGTAGATGAACTTCGTGACCCAGTCGCGGGCCTCGCGCAGCGCCGTCGCGCGGTCGGGATCGAGATGGCAGGCGTGGATCCACACGATGTCCGGCTCGTTGCCGTGCTCGGCGCAGCGCTCTCGGTAGAGGTCGAGCTGCTGCTCGAGCGCCTTGTAGGGCAGAAGCGGCGGGACGGCGACCCCCCACCCGTGCTCGGCAGCGAGCTCGTAGGTCCGGTCGGAGGTCCCGCCGAGGAAGATCCGGAACTTGTGGTGCGGGAACGGCACGATGTGCGAGTCCGCGACCTCGTAGTACTGGCCCGAATACGAGAAGCGCTCGTTACCGAGCGCGGCGAAGAGCAGGTCGACTGCCTCCTCGTAGCGCGGCCGTGCGTGCTCGTCGAGCGGGACGCCCGCCTTCTCGGGGATCCAGCCGTGCCCGCGACCTACCCCCCACTCGTACCTGCCGCCCGTGAGGATGTCGGTGGCGGCGATCGCCGAGGCGAGCACGGTCGGGTTGTGGTACGGCAGCGCGTGCAGCATGGTGCGGAAGCGGATCCGCTGCGTCCGCTGCGCCGCCGCGGCGAAGAGCGCCGTCGGGTTGGTCGAGATCGAGAACTTCGGGAAGAAGAAGTGCTCGACCGACGCGTAGCAGTCGTACCCGAGCCGGTCCGCGTTCTGGATCTGCTCGAGGACCTCTCCGTACAGCTGCTCAGGCGTCTTCCCCTCGTGGAGCTGCATCTCCGTGTACAGGCTGAAGCGCATCGACCATCCCTCCGACGCTGGTGACATGTCAACCGCTCGAGGGAGTATCCCATCGCGGTGACATGACAGTCAAACTGGGCTTGTTCGCGAGCAGGAATCCGCAGGAGCGGATTCCTGCCGCTCGGATCCCCCGCCTGCGGCGGGGACACATCCCTGAAGGCGTCGCCTTCGGCGCCGCAACTCCTTCGCGACCTGGTGCGACTCTGGTGTCCGACTTAAAGTCGGACACCATCCGCACGCCGCATCCGCCGGTCTAGAACTCGGCGCCTTGCCAGCGCACGTCGCGACCGCTGACCTCGATCGCAGGGATCGAGACGGCGTCCGGCTCGGTGACGTCGTGCGCCGGCGTCCACACGCCCCACGAGCGACGGTAGTACATGAGCGGCGGCTCGAGCTCCGGCTGGACGCCGCCATCCGTCACCTCGGCGACGAGCACGACGTGGTCCCCGATCTCGAGCTCCCGTTCGGTCGAGCACTCGGCCCACGCGAGCACCGCCTCGTGGAGCAGCGGCAGCCCCTTGTCCGTCGGCCGCCAGCGGACGTCGCTGAACTTGTCCTCCTCCTTCGACGCAAAGAGCAGGCAGAGCTCGCTGCCTCCCTCGCCGACGAAGTTGACGACAAAGCGCCCGCTGGCGCGGAGCGCCGCGAGCGTCCGGGAGGCAAGGTCGACGCAGACGAGGATCGTCGGCGGGTCGGCCGAGACGCTGCAGACGGCGGTCGTGGTCAGCCCGCGGGGGGTGCCGTCCGCGTCGAGCGTCGTCACGATCGCCACGCCCGACGGGAACGAGGCCATGACGTCGAAGAACGCCTGACGCTCGATTGTCATCGGGACGCGCTCAACCGAGGACGGCTGTGCACTCGATCTCGATCAGGCATCCCGGGACGGCGAGGCCGGTGATGCCGACGATGGTCTGTGCGGGATGGGCCGCGCCGCCCGTCACCTCGTCGATCGCCTGCGTGATCACCTCGTACGCGGTCGGGTCGACGGTGTAGATCGTGCGCCGCACGACGTCGTCCCAGCCGGCGCCGGCCGCGCGCAGCGCGACCTCGACGTTCTGCATCGCCTTCACGGTCTGTCCGTGGAGGTCCTCGGCCGCGAGCGAGAAGTCGGGGTTCAGCCCGAGCTGTCCTGCGAGGTGGACGACGCGCGTGCCGTCCGCGGTCGCGACGTGACTGAAGCCCGGTGCCGGATGCAGCTCCGGCGGGTTCGAGAGCTCACGTGCCATCTGCGCCTCCTGATGTCTTGTTGGCGAGCCGGCGGAACTGCGTGTCCGTCACGAGCGCCTGCTGCTTCGTCCCAAGCGCCTTCACCGCGGCAAGGAGCTCGGGGTAGCTGTCGGGCTGCACGTCGAGGCCGAGCCGTTCGACCGCGATCCGGATCGAGTCGATCCCGCTCTTCTTACCGAGGACGATGCCGCGCTCGGCCCCGACCAGCTCGGATGCGTACGGCTCGATCGCGGGCGGGTCGTGAAACTGCGCCGCGACCGCGCCCGACTCGCGCGTGAACAGCGCCTCGCCCGTGACGGCCTTCCAGGGCGGCAGCGGCGTCCCGGCCCTTTCTGCGATGAGCCGCGAGAGGCTCCTCGCCTGGGTCAGATCGAGGCGGGTCGGGATCCCGTACAGCGCCTCGAGCGCAAGCGCGACCTCGACGAGATCGGCGTTCCCCGCCCGCTCGCCCATCCCGTTGATCGTGCCCTGCACCCAGGTCGCCCCGGCCTGGACCGCCGCGATCGCCGCGGCCGTCCCGAGCCCGAAGTCGTCGTGGCCGTGCCAGTGCACCGGCACGTCGAGGCGGTCGAGCGCGCGCGAGACGAGGAACGCCGCGGCCTCGGGCGTCGCGATTCCCAACGTGTCGACGACGACTACCTCGGCCGCTCCCGCCGCGACCGCCGCCTCGTAGGCGCGGTCGAAGAACTCGAGCTCCGCGCGCGACGAGTCGACGCCGAAGAACGCGACGCGGATCCCGTGCTCCGTCGCAAACGCGACGGCGTTCCGGATGCGCTCGAGCATCGTCTCGCGCGAGACGCCGAGGGCGTCGAGCTTGCCGTCCGAGATCGGGCTCTCGATAACGGACGCGCCGACTCCGAGCTCGACGAGCACGTCGACGTCGGCCTGCACGGCGCGCGAGAAGCCCCAGACCTCCGCGCGCAGCCCCGCCGCCGCGATCGTTTTCACCGCCTCGAAGTCGTCGGCCGAGACGCGCGGAAACCCGGCCTCGATCCGGTCGATCCCCGCTGCGTCGAGGGCGCGCGCGATCTCGAGCTTTTCGTCCGGCGTGAGCACGACGCCGATCGTCTGCTCGCCGTCCCGCAGCGTGGTGTCGTACAGCCCGATCGCCGTGCGCGGCTGCGGGTCGAGCGCCTGTTCGTTGACCGACCCCGTCCAGACCTTCGACCGGTCGAGTGTCATCGGTGATCTCCCGTGTCGGTGTCCGACTTCGGTCGGACACCCGACGGCGACCGCCAGCGTCCTCCGAAGATGTCGGACTGAAGTCCGACACCGGGTGCCCGGCTCACGCCCCGGCCTCGACGATGCCGTCGGGGAACGGCGAAAGCTTCTCGGGTCCGTCGGCCGTGATGAGGAAGTTGTCCTCGACGCGCAGGCCGCCGCCGCCGTCCCAGTAGCATCCTGGCTCGATTGCAAGCACGGTTCCCTCCTGCAGCTCACCGCCGGCCGCCTGGTGGGCGTAGGGCGGCTCGTGCGCGCGGGCGCCGATGCCGTGGCAGATCGGGTGCGAAGGCTGGCCGGGGTAGCCGATGCGCTCGATCCCCTCGCGGATCCGGCGGTCGAGCTCGGCGAGGCTCGCGCCCGGAGTGCAGAAGGCGACCGCGTCGTCGTACACCTCGCGCAGGCCTGCCTCGAGCTCGCGGTAGGGATCGGTGAGCTCGCCGACGACGAGGTTCTTCGTGTGGTCGGCCCAGTAGCCGTCGGCGCAGACCCAGATCTCGAAGAGCGTCGGCTCGCCCTCCACGACCGGAAGGTTCGATGTCGCCGTGAACGTCTGGATCCCGCGGCCCGCCCAGACGAGCGAGAAGCCGAGCGCGAGATCGACCTTCCCACCCCAGCCCGTCCCCTCGCCGTGGACGAAGCCGAGCCACTCGGCGGCGATCTGCGCCTCGGTCATCCCCGGCCGGATCACGCCACGGGCATGGTCCATCGCCGCCGCGGCGATCTCGTTCGCGAGCCGCATGCGCTCGATCTCCTGCGCGGTCTTGCGGGTGCGCGCCTCGACAAGCACAGGCGTCGCGTCGACCGCGCCCGGAAACGCGTCGAACCACGCCTTCGTGTACGTCGTCGGCTCGCCGACCATCCGGTCGGACGCCTGCGTGCCGAGCGACAGCTCGAGGCCGACCGTCCCGTGCTCCCGGGCGACGGCCGCGGTCAGCTCGAGCGTGCGGACGACAGGGGGGCGCGGGTCGTCGGCGAGGTACCCGTCGACGAGCCTCACGTCGCTCGTCCAGGCCATGCGAGCCGCGTCGGCGGCGGACGCCTCGACGCAGAACAGCGTCGGCTCGCCCTCGCGCGGGAAGACGACCGCATCCCAGCCCTTCATCCCCCAGAAGTTCGTGAGGTAGAGGACGTTGTCCGGCGCCCGCGCGACGATCGCGTCGAGCCCCTGCTCACCCATCAGGGTGCGAACGCGATCGAGCTTGGCGTCGTCGCGGACCCAGGCCACGCGCTGATCCTACTGTCATGTCACCGCGGCCGCCGTGGGGCGGGGACGGCGCCCGCCCCACGACGAACGGCTCACCGGAGCGTCAGGCGATGCCGGTGGCGGATGCTCACGGCGCCCGCGCCGAGGAGGACGCCGACGGCGAGAGTTGCGACGGCGCTCAGCGCCGCGTCGCTCCAGGCGAAGCCGTCATCCGCCTGGGCAACGCTCGGACGAGTCGTTGCTGCGAACGTGATCGCACCCCGGCCGCGTAGACCGCTCCGATCGTCCCCTCGGATGACGGGCGTCGTCCCTCCGGCCCCTCGACCCGCGGCGTCGCCAAGCCCGAGCATGCGGTTCATCGCATTGCTCCGGGCGTTCAGTGCGACGAGCCAGTTCGGGCCGGGCGCGCCGAGCTGCCCACGCTCGGCGTGGTCGGCGAGTCCGTACTCGTGGTTGAGTGCCTTGCTCCGCGCATCGAGCGCCACGAGCCACGGCGCCCCCTTGCCCGTGACGGCCGCGCCTGCCCCGATCGCGCCGGGGCCGCGAGCCTCGGCGCGATCGTCAGGGCTCGCCTGTGCGGTGCCGACCGCCGCGCAGGCGACGTAGATGGCTCCGAGGGCTCCTATCCACCGCAGGTTGTTGATCATCGGGCTCCCCTTTCACGAGGAATCGCAGGTGCTCGTCGAACGTAGGACGGCAAGTGCCGTGGCACATCGGCGCGAGCGCCGGGATCGCATTGGCCCGGCCACGGAATCGATGCCCGTGCCAGCACGTATTGCCTTCCCTCGTGACGAGGCGAACAATGGCCTCATGCGCGGGCTTCGCATCGCCGCCTGGGCGGTCGCGATCGCGACCTACCTGTTCATCACCCTCGGCGCGCTCGGCGTCGCGGATGCGTTTACCGAGGTCCCCGTCGCCTACGTTCCGCTCATCATCGTCGCCTTCCTGATGCCGGCGACGGTCGGCCTGGTGATCGCGATCCACCAGCCGCGCAACAGGATCGCGTGGATTCTGCTCCTGGGCGCGCTCGGGCCGACGCTCCAGCTGCCGCTCGCCGTTCTCCTCGGCAGGGGCTGGGCGCTCCAGCTCGACCGGGCGCTCTGGCCGATCCTCTATGCGTGGCCGGTCGCCGTGGCGTTCGTCTTCCCGAACGGGAAGCTGCTGTCGCCGCGGTGGCGGTGGATCGTCCTCGGCGCCGCGGCCAGCTTCGGCGGGTTCATCGCCGTCGCCCTGTTCGACCCCGCCGCGTTCTACGGCGACGACGCCGCGGTCCGGAACCCGATGGAGGGCAACGCGGTCGCGGGCGTGTTCGGGGGCGCCTACGCGTGGTTGTCGCTCCCGCTCCTGCTCGGCATGCTCGGGAGCCTCGTCGCGGGCGCGGTCGCGATCCGGATCCGGCTCCGCCGCTCGGTCGGGATCGAGCGCCTGCAGACGATGTGGCTCGCGTGGTCGGCTGCGCTCGTCCCGCTCACGCTCCTCCTCTGCATCTCCTCGGGGCTCCTTGGCCTCGCGCTCGGGATCACGATCGCCGAGTGGATCGTCTTCCCGCTCCTGATGCTGATCGACATCGCGGTCGCGGCGTCCGTCGGGATCGCCGTCGGCCGCTACCGGCTGTATGCGATCGAGCGCCTCGTGAACCGGACGCTCGTCTACGCGGTCCTGACAGCGCTCCTCGTCTCCGCTTTCGCGGGCCTCACCATCGGGCTCGGCGTGCTCGTCGGCGGCGGCTCGGAGTGGATCACGGCCGTGACGACCCTCGTGGTCGCTGTCGCGTTCCTCCCTCTTCGCCGGCGTATCCAGGACATGGTCGACCGGCGGTTCAGCCGCGCTCGCTACAACGGAGTGCGCCGCGTGCGGACGTTCGAGGACGAGGTACGCGAGGGCCGGCGCGCGCCCGAGGAGATCGGCGCCGTGCTGGCCGAGGCGCTCGGCGATCCGAGCGCCGACCTCCGGTTCTGGCTCCCGGCGACGGAGGCGTTCGCTGCGGCGTCGGGGGACCTCGCCGACCTGCCCGACGACACCCGCGCGCGAACCGCAATCGGGCGGGACGGCGCCCGGACGGCCGTCCTCCTCCACGATTCGTCGCTCCTCCATCGTCGCGACCTGCTGAACGGCGTCCTCTCGGCCGCGACGCTGTCGATCGAGATGGCCCGTCTCCGAGTCGAGCTCCGCCTGCAGCTGGCCGAGGTCGAGGCATCCCGGGCGCGCATCGTCGAAGCGGGCTACGAGGAGCGTCGCCGACTCGAGCGTGACCTCCACGACGGCGCGCAGCAGCGACTCGTCTCCCTGGGCGTCCAGGTGCGGCGGCTGCAGCGAGGCCTCCCGCGCGGGGCGGCCGTGCTCTCCCCCGCACTCGATCGTGTCGTCGAGGAGATCGGCGGCGCAATCGGAGATCTGCGGCAGATCGCCGCGGGCGTGCGACCCGCGCGGCTGGACGACGGCCTCTCGGCAGCGCTCGTCGACTTGGCCCGGAGCGCGCCGATTCCCGTCGACGTGGAGGTGCCCAATGAGCGCGTCCAGGCGAGCGTCGAGGCAGCCGCCTACTTCGTCGCCTGCGAGGCGCTCACGAACGCCGTCCGGTACGCGTCTGCGTCGCGCGTGTCCATGCGCGCCGTCCGGGAGAACGGCACGCTCCTGGTCTCGATCACCGACGACGGCATCGGCGGGGCAGTTGTCCGGCGTGGCTCGGGCCTCGCGGGCCTGCAGGATCGCGTGGCAGCCCACGGCGGGACGCTTGCCGTCTCGAGCCCCCGGGGCCGTGGGACACGTGTCGAGGTGGCGATCCCGTGCGCATCGTGATTGCCGACGACACGGTGCTCCTCCGCGAGGGGGTCGCGGGGCTGCTCGAGGATGCCGGGCACACGGTCGTCGCCCGCGTCGGAGACGCCGAGGCGCTCGTGTCCGTCGTCGCCGAGCACGAGCCGGATCTCGCGATCGTCGACGTCCGAATGCCGCCGACGTACGAGGACGAGGGCATGCGCGCGGCCGCCGAGATCCGGCGGCGGCACCCGGAGACGGCCGTCCTCGTGCTCTCGCAGCACGTCGAGTCGAACCATGCCGTCGAGCTCGTCGGCTCGGGCGGCGGCTTCGGCTACCTCCTGAAGGACCGCATCCTCGACGTGGACGAGTTCCTCGAGGCCGCGGAGCGCGTGAGTAGCGGCGGCAGCGCGCTCGACCCGGAGGTCGTCAAGCAGCTCCTCGTCCCCCAGGCCGGCGACGCCACGCTCGACCAGCTGACGCCGCGCGAGCGGGAGGTGCTCGGGCTGATGGCAGAGGGCCGCACGAACGCGGGGATCGCGAAGCACCTCTGGCTCACCGAGCGCACCGTCGAGACCCATGTGAGCGCGATTCTCGGCAAGCTGGACGTGAGCGGCGCCGACGGGCACCGCCGCGTCCTCGCGGTGCTCGCGTACCTTCGCTCAGCCGCGTGATTCAGGCGCGCTCGACGCCGACGTAGTTCTCCGCGAGGGATCTCGCCGCCGCGGGCGAGGTGCGGAGGTAGCGGAGCTGGGACTGCTGGAGCCGTAGGGTGAACTCGTCGGAGTTGGGCGCGCGATGGAGCATCGTCGTCATCCACCAGGAAAAGTGCTCGGCGCGCCATACCCGCCGTAGACACGTCTCGGAGTAGGCGTCGAGGAGACCGACGTGGCCGTCGCGGTACCAGGCGACGAGTGCCTCGGCGAGCGCCGCAACGTCGCGGACGGCCAGGTTCAGGCCCTTCGCTCCGGTCGGCGGCACGATGTGGGCGGCGTCGCCCGCGAGGTAGAGCCGCCCCCACTGCATCGGTTCGGTGACGAAGCTCCGCATCGGCGTGACGCCCTTCTCCAGGATCGGACCCTCGTGGAGCGTCCAGCCGTCCACGCCGAGCCGGGTTTGGAGCTCCTCCCAGATCCGCTCGTCCGGCCAGAGGTCGAGATCCTCGTCGGGCGCGCATTGCAGGTAGAGGCGTGAGAGCTCGGGCGAGCGCATGCTGAGGAGCGCGAATCCGCGCTCGGTGTGCGCGTAGATCAGCTCGTCGTGGGACGGCGCGACGGCCGCGATGATCCCGAGCCAGCCGTAGGGGTAGTCGCGCGCGAAGGTGCGGAGGACGTCCGCGGGGATGCTCGGCCGCGAGGCTCCGTGGAAGCCGTCGCAGCCCGCGACGAACTCGCACTCGAGCTGCTGCTCCGAGCCGTCGTGGACGTACCGCACGCGGGGTCGCTCGGTCTCGAGGTCGTGGAGCGAGACGTCCGAGACCTCGAAGTGGAGCGGGCGACCGCTCTCGAAGCGTGCCTCGATGAGGTCCTTGACGACCTCCGTCTGGCCGTAGACCACGATCGTCTTGCCGACGAGCTCGTCGAATGCGATCCGGTGGCGCTCGGTGCCCGACTGCAGCTCGACGCCCGTGTGGACGAGGCCCTCGCGGCGCATCCGCTCGCCGACGCCCGCTTGCTCGTACAGCTCGGCGACGTCGTGCTCGAGGACGCCCGCCCGGATCCGCGCCTCGACGTAGTCGCGGCTTCTGTTCTCGATGACGACCGAGTCGATCCCGGCGACGTGGAGCAGCTGGGCCAGCGTCAGGCCCGCGGGCCCCGCTCCGACGATCGCGACCTGCGTCTTGGTCACGCCCCACCCCGTTCGAAGAGCGCCGCCTGGCCCTGCCCGACGCCGACGCACATCGTCGCGATGCCGTACCGACCGCCGCGGCGACCGAGCTCGTGGAGCAGCGTCACGACGAGCCGCGCGCCGCTCATCCCGAGCGGGTGCCCGATCGCGATCGCGCCGCCGTTGACGTTGACGCGCTCCTCGTCGATCCCGAGCTCGCGCACGACCGCGAGCGACTGCGAGGCGAACGCCTCGTTGAGCTCCACGAGGTCGACGTCCCCGACCGCGACCCCGGTGCGGTCGAGCAGCTTGCGGACGGCCGGAATCGGCCCGACGCCCATCACCGCCGGGTCGACGCCGGAAACGGCAGAGCCGACGAAGGCCCCGAGCGGCTCGACGCCGAGTTCGCGCGCGCGCTCCTCGCTCGCGATGACGAGGGCGGCGGCGCCGTCGTTGATCCCGCTCGCATTGCCTGCCGTGACGGTGCCGTCCGTGCGGAACGCGGGCTTCAGGCCTGCGAGCTTCTCCGCGGACGTGTCGGGCCGCGGGTGCTCGTCGTGCTCGAGCTCGCCGGCGGGAATCAGCTCGTCGGCAAAGCGGCCCGCCTTCTGCGCCGCCGCCCAGCGCTCCTGCGAGCGGAGCGCGAATGCGTCCTGATCCTCACGCGACACGTCCCAGCGCTCGGCGACGTTCTCGCCCGTCTCCCCCATCGACTCGCTCGAGAACCGCTCCTCGTAGCGCGGGTTGACGAAGCGCCAGCCGAGCGTCGTGTCGTAGACCGTCCGGTTGCCGCGTGCGAAGGGCGCGTCGGGCTTCGCCGTGACGAGGGGCGCGCGCGTCATCGACTCGACCCCGCCCGCGACGAAGAGGTCGCCGTCGCCGGCGACCACCGCGTGGCAGGCGCCGACGATCGCCGACAGACCGGAGGCGCAGAGCCGGTTGACGGTGACGCCCGCGACCGAGTCGGGCAGGCCTGCGAGCAGCGCGGCGAAGCGTGCGACGTTGCGATTGTCCTCGCCCGCCTGGTTGGCGCAGCCGAGCCAGAGGTCCTCGATCTCCTCCGCCGGGACCCCGGCGCGCTCGACGGCGGCGGCGACCGCGAGCGCCGCGAGGTCGTCGGGACGCACCGCGGCAAGCCCGCCGCCGTACCGGCCGACGGGCGTGCGCACCGCAGACAGGACGACCGCGCGGCTCACCGCGTCTCCTCGTCGATTACCCGCTGGGCGATCGCGAACGCGCCGTTCGCCGCCGGCACGCCGCAGTAGACCGCGCACTGGAGGAGCACCTCGCCGATCTCGTCCGGCGTGAGCCCGTTCACGAGCGCCGCGCGGAGGTGCATCTCGAGCTCGTGCTCCCGCCCGCTCGCGACGAGCGCGGTGAGCGTGACGATACTCCGCGTACGCCGGTCGAGGCCCGGTCGCGACCAGATCTCGCCCCAGGCGTACCGCGTGATGAAGTCCTGGAAGGTCTCCGTGAACCGCGTCGTGCGCTCGATTGCGCGGTCGACGTGGGCATCGCCGAGCACCGCCCGACGCACCTCCATGCCGCGGGCGTGGGTGTCGTCCCGTTCGTCGCTCACGACCCTCCCTTCCGGCCTTGCGTCTCGGCGTCGTAGCGTGCCAGGGCGCGGTCGACGAGCGCACCGGTGGAGCCCAGGTACGTCGTCGGGTCGAGGAGCGCGTCGACCTCGTCGGCCTCGAGCCCGGCCGCGAGGAGCGCGTCCCGGAACGACGGCGCCCCGGCCGCGGCGGCGACGAGCTCGTGCGCCGTGCCGCGCCCGAGCCTCTCCGCCAGTGCCGCGGCGACGCGCTCGGAGAGGACGAGGCCGCCCGTCGCATCGAGATTCTCACGCATCCTCGCCGCGTCCACGTCGAGGCCGCCGAGCGACTCCGCGACCGCCGCGGTGGCTCCGCCCGCGAACGTGAGCACCCCGCAGAGCGCCTCCCACTCGGCCTGCCATGCCCCCGCGGCCCGCTGGTGCTCCTGCACGAGGCTTGCCTGGAGCACGGAGGCATGCGCGGCGGCGAGCGCGGCGCACGAGCGGGCCAGCGTCGCCTTGACCGGGTTGCGCTTCTGCGGCATCGCCGACGAGCCGCCGCCGGCCGCCTCGCGCACCTCGGCAACCTCGGTCTGGGAGAGCAGCACGACGTCGAGCCCGATCTTCCCGCAG
>DASSBI010000113.1:0-2619 GCA_035698965.1 Gaiella sp.
CTCCTTCCTACTCGTGGAGCCCTTCGCCGACGAGCGTCGACGGATCCGGGGCCGTGGTGTCGTGCTTGATGAGCCGGTAGACGTACGCGCGCTGGGAGGCGAACTCCGAAAGCTCCTTCGTCGCGATCTGGTCGCGCGGCGAGGGAAGCTCCACGCCGACCACCTCCTTCACGACGGTCGGCGCATGGGTTAGGACGACGATCCTGTCGGAGAGATAGACGGACTCGTCGATGTCGTGCGTCACGAAGAGGATCGTGATCCCGAATTCGTCCCGGACGCGGAGCACGAGATCCTCGAGATCGCCGCGCGTCTGCGCGTCGACCGACGCGAAGGGCTCGTCCATCAGCAGGATCGAAGGCTGGTAGGCGAGCGCGCGCGCGATCGCGACGCGCTGCTGCATGCCGCCCGAGAGCTGCCAGGGATAGTGGTCGATGAACCGCGTGAGCCCGACGGCTTCGAGAGCCTCCTCCACGAGCCTCGTCCGCTCGTCCCGCGCCAGCTTCTTGTGGCGAAGCGGCAGGAGGACGTTGTTGCGCACCGTCGACCAGGGCATCAGCGAGCGGTTGTACTCCTGGAACACGACCGCCATCTCCTCCGGAGGCGCGGTCACCAGCTGCCCGTGCAGCAGGACATCGCCGCGCGTCGGGCGCAGCAAGCCGGCGATGCACTTGAGTAGCGTCGTCTTGCCGCAGCCCGAGGGGCCGACGACGCAGACGAGTTCCCGCTCGGCGATCGAGAACGAGATGCTCCGGAGCGCGTGCGTGACCTTGCTCCCGGAGCCGTACGACTTCGCGACGTCGCGGATCTCGAGCACGGCCGGCTACTGGGGGGTCGCCGCCCGCCACCCGCGGTGCCACGCGAGCATACGCCGCTCGGCGAGCAGGTAGGCGAGGTTGAGGACGTAGCCGATGACGCCGATGAGGAGGATCGCGGCCCACATCGGCCCGAGCTGGAACGTGTTCTTCGAGATGAGGAGCACGTAGCCGACGCCGCTCGTGGACGAGAAGTACTCGGCGACGACCATGATGATCACGGCCAGCGAGAGGCTGATTCGCATCCCCGCGGAGATCTGCGGGAAGGCGGCGGGCAGCACGATGCGCCGGATCCGCTCGTGGGCCGGAATGCCGTAGGCACGCGCGGTGTCGACGAGCGTCGGGTCGAGGCCGCGGATGCCGTCGATCGTGTTGAGCAGCACCGGGAAGATGCAGAAGAACGCGATGAACGAGACCTTCTGCAGGTTCCCGATCGAGTGGAGCAGGAGCACCGAGATCGGCAGAAGCGCGGGCGGTGGCATCGCCCGCCAGTACTCGATGTGCGGCATCGCGAACTTCCGGGCCCACAGCGACATCCCGAGCGGGACGCCGATCGCGACGCCGATCGCAGAGCCGATCCCGAACCCGAGCAGGATGCGCATCAGGCTCGGGACGACGTCGCTCCGGAACTGCTCGAAGACCCAGAGGTCGTTGAACTCCTGCACGATCTTCGACGGCGGCGGCCAGAACTGGCTGTCCGCCGAGCGCGCCCAGAGCTCCCAGATCACGACGATCGCGATCGGGACGGCGATCTCCGCCGCCACCTTCACCGTCTCGTAGCCGCGCCCCCTCACACCGCCTCCCCCCGCTGCGAGGGATGCCAGCGTAGGGCGCGGCGCTCCGCCGCCGTGAACAGGAGGTGCGTGCAGAGCCCGAGCACGCCGGTGGCGAGCGCAAGGGCGTAGAGCTGCGTCGTGAGACCGTAGGACTGCGCGTAGTTCAGGAGCTTCCCGAGCCCCGGAGTGCCCATGAAGAGCTCCGCGGTAAACGCGAGAATCAGCGCAACCGCCGACGCGATGCGCATTCCCGTCGCGATGTACGGCACCGCGCTCGGCAGCGTGATGCGCCAGAGGCGCTCGCGCGTCGGCACGCCGAAGGAGCGCGCAGTGTCGATCGCCACGGGGTCGACGTCGCGGACGCCGTACATGGTCTGCACGAGAATCGGCCAGAAGGCGCCGAAGGCGGCCAGGAAGACCTCGCTCTCGAGCGTCGGGCCGAGCGTCAGGAAGAGCAGGGGAATGAGCGCCGCGGAGGGGATCGGCCGGAGGAACTCGACCGGGACGCGGAAGGCGCGCCCGGCGAGGTCGCTCAGGCCGAGCACGAACCCGATGGGAACCGCGAGCAGCGTCGCGAGCCCGAGCCCGATGGCCCAGCCACGCGCGGTCTGGAGAAACGCGGCCCAGAAGCTCCCCGTCTGGACGAGCCCCCAGAGCTCGCCCATGGTCGCCGTCATCGAGGGCAGGTCCTGCTCGCGCACCACACCGCTCGCGGAGAACGCCTGCCAGAAGACCATCGCGAAGGCGAACGACAGCAGGAAGACGAGGATCCCGGAGAGGCGACGACCGCCGGCCTCCGACGCCGCGGGCTCAGGCCCGGGCAGGTGTCCGGCCGCCGTCTCCTGTGTCGCCGACGCCATCGGCCGGCTCAGGCCATCCGTTCTGCGGGTCCCGATACCCCGGCAGCGGGGTGCCGCGCGGCCGTCAGCACGTGTCCTCCAACGGGTTCAGCACGCGCCACCAACGCTACGTCTGCGTGCGTCTACTTGTCAAGACACCGTTCCGCCATCTGGGACGAGCACGGGTCGCGC
>DASSBI010000114.1:0-6416 GCA_035698965.1 Gaiella sp.
GTGGAAGGACGAGGGGAAGTGGTCGGTGTGGAAGCTCGGCGCGTCGATCGCCGCCTGCAGGTCGTCGCCGAACACGACGTGGCGGAGGAAGACGTGGAGCGTCCACTGGTCCTGCTGGTCGCCGCCGGGGGTGCCGAAGGCCAGGTACGGCTTGCCGTCGCGCAGCGCCAGCGAGGGCGAGAGCGTCGTCCTCGGCCGCGTGCGCGGCACGAGCGACGCGGGCAGGCCGTCCTCCAGCCAGAACATCTGTGCGCGGGTGCCGAGCGGCCAGCCCAGCTCCTCGATCACTGGCGAGCTCTGCAGCCAGCCACCGCTGGGCGTCGCCGAGATGAGATTGCCGTAGCGGTCGGCGACGTCGAGGTGCACCGTGTCTCCGCGCGCGACGGCTCGGGTCGGCTCCCCGGCTCCGAGCTCGCGGTCGGCCGCCACGAGCGTCGGGAGCCGGCCGCCCCCGGGGCGCAGCTCGCCCGACGCATCGTCTCCGACGAGCCGGCGCCGCTCGGCGTTGTACGCCGGAGACAGCAGCCGCTCGAGCGGGACGTGGACCCGTGACGGGTCGCCGTAGAACGCTTCACGGTCGGCGAACGCGAGCTTCACGCACTCGACGACGGTGTGGACGTAGTCGGCATCCGAGAGCCGGTCGAGGTCGAAGCCGTCGAGGAGGGCGAGCTGCTGGAGGAAGACCGGCCCCTGGCCCCAGGGCCCGGTCTTGCAGACGGTCAGGCCCCGGAAGTCGTAGGTCGCAGGGGCCTCGACGTTCGCCTGCCAGGACGCCAGGTCGTCGCCCGCGAGCAACCCACCGTTCGCGCCGGAGAAGCGGTCGATCGCCTCGGCGACGAAGCCCTCGTAGAAGAGGAGACGCGCCCGTTCGATCTCCTCCTCGCGCGATCCGCCGCGCGATTCGTCGACGATGCGACGGTACGTAGCCGCGAGCGCCGGGTTGTGAAAGAGCGACCCGGGCTCGGGCGGCGGCAGGTAGAGCGCGGCGGAGCCTGGCCAGCCGTGTAGCAGCGGCTCGGCCGCCCGGATCGTGAACGGGATGCCCGGCACGACCGGGTAGCCGTTCTCCGCGTAACCGATCGCGTGCTCGAGGACGTCCGCGAGCCGCCAGGTGCCGAACTCCGCCAGCAGCCGTAACCAGCCGCCGAAGGCGCCGGGGACACACGCGGCGAGCAGTCCCGTTCCTGGAACGAGATCGAGGCCCTCGGCGCGGTACCGCTCGATCGTCGCCGCGGCAGGCGCGACTCCTTGCGCGCACAGCACGAGCGGCTCGCCGCGCTCGGCCGACCAGAATACGGCGGGCAGGTCGCCGCCGGGACCGTTCAGGTGAGGCTCGACGACCTGGAGGACGAAGCCCGTCGTGACGGCCGCGTCGAACGCGTTCCCGCCGCGTTCGAGCACCGCCATACCGGCCGCCGTCGCGAGCCAGTGCGTGGAGGCGACCATGCCGAACGTGCCTTGGAGCTCCGGTCGTGTCGTGAACGCGGTCATGTGCCTCCTGCCGTCGGAGCGCTCAGGCTCGCATGTGCCGGACCCTAGCGTGCATCGGCAGACGCGCGATCTCGCTCGCTGCAGCGGCCGACGGCGGAGCGTCAGACTCCGACGGGCTGGACAGGGAGTGCGTTCCTCCCGCCGCGCGATGCATCGCACAGTTGTCGGCGCCACGCTCGCGGGTGCCGCGCGTCGCGCCGCACAAAAGCCCCGGCTAGGTGGGTGGTTCGACCCTAGACCCCCGACGGGCGCCTTGAATCAGACCCTCCCGAAACTGCGAGGAGATGCAACTGCGGCGCTGACGCATCCGTGCGGCTTCACGTCCGGGGCGCAGCTGAACAAGGAAGGGTGGACATGGGAAGCAAGCTGAGGCTGGCTGTGCCGCTGCTCGCGGTCGTAGCGCTCATGACGCTCGGAGCGACCGCTTCGATCGCTGCGAACGACAACGGGAATGGCAAAGACAACGGCAAGGACCAGAGCCAGGGCGGGAACGCCGGCGAGGGCGGCAGCGGCGGCAACGGCGGGAACACCGGCCAGGGCGGCAACGGCGGCAACGGCGGGAGCGCCCAGGGTGGCGAGGGCCAGACCAACGGCGGCAACAGCGGCCAGGGCGGAAACGGCGGAAACGGCGGCCAGGGCAGCGAGGGCCAGAGCAACGGCGGAAGCGGCGGGGACGGCGGCCAGGGCGGCAACGGCGGGGGGAGTACGCCCGTCACGATCTGCCACAACCCCGATGCGGATGCCACGACGCTCGTCGTCGACGACAGCGCCGTGCAGGCGCACCTGAATCAGGGCGACCACCTCGGCGCCTGCGCCGGCTCCCCGGCCGGCGACGTGGACGGAGGCCAGGACCAGGGACAGACGCCGGACGAGGACAACTCCGGGCCGAAGAACGACCCCGCGCCCACCTCCCTGGTGCTCCCGACCGGGTCGGCTTCGTGGACACCGGGCGAGAGCCGGTCTCTGTACTGCTCGACCAAAGGGCCGGTCGACCGCGGAAACGGTGAGCATCCGGGCGTCGCGCTCAACCTGACCGAGAGCCAGGGCGTGCTCCTGGTCGAGCAGGGCCTCGTGACCCCCGGGAACTTCTACGCGGGCCTCGGCGTCACCTGCGACGTCCTGCCCGGGTTCGTGTACGCCGGGTACTGGGTCGACCATGTCGGCGACGTCGTGCCGGGCGTGGCGGTCTACCCGTACTACGTCCCGAACGCCGGCTGACCGGCGCTCGAGGACGCGGGCGGGGCACCGACGGACGACGGTCCGTCGGTGCCCCGGCCCAGCTCGTCGACCGTGCTCCCCCTTGACCCGATATCTCGCCCCGTGTTGGATTCGAGCGCGGCTCGTCGTTCGACGAGTGCAAACAAGAGGGAGGGGATCACATGAGGCGCATCCTGGTTGCGGCAGGTGTGGCTGCGGTCGCCGCGGTGCTCACCGTCGGGGCCGCCTCGGCCGGCGAGCGAACGGGCGCAGGTGGGCAGACGCCTATCCGCGATACGGCTCGTTCGCTGTGTGCGTTCTCAGGGCTCGAGGACTTCGACTTCGAAGCTCCCGTCCAGCCCGGCGTGGCGCAGAACTGGGGGCAGATCGTCCGGTTCGCCGGCCCGCTCGGTGGGGCCGACAGCACGTTCGTCCCAGGCGAGGGCGAGATCGGCTGCAACGCCCACCTGTACCCGAACAAGTAAGACGGTCGCCGCGCCCACCCGGAGCCTTCGTAGCCGGGTGGGCGCCCGACCGGCTCAGCGTGACGTGACGCGAGCCCGGTCGACCAGCTCGGGCAACGCGGTGGTGCCGCGGCGAGGCCACGACACCGAGGCCGAACCCTCGAGGTCGTAGTGCGGGCCCGATGTCAGCGTGAACTCGTGCTCGCATCCGTTGCACGAGCCCGCGTCGACGTGGCGAATCGCCAGGCTTCGGCCGCGGTCGGGTCGCCGCAACGCGACGTCGAGGCGGAGCCGGCGCGTCAGCATCAGCGGTCGGCACAGGCGTAGCAGAGCTCGAAGCTCTTGTTGATCAGAGGGAAGTCGGGCAGCAGGTTGTCGGCGGCGGGGTAGGCGACGCTCGGCCAGTTCGCGTATGCGCAGGCGCAGCCGCACCCGCTCCAGGCGGTCGCCGGCGCGTTCGACGACGCAGAGCGTCGCCCCGCCGGCGGACTCGACGACGGCCCTTCGTCCTGTTCCGGGTCGTCGACGTCGACAGCGCGACACACGACGGCGTCTACGTGCGGCGCGACGACGAGGCGCTCCTCGGCTTCGCAGGGGGGAAGGAGTGGCGTCTCGTCCCGGCTGACCACGCTCAGCTGCTCGCCGACGCCGTCGCGGGCAAGACGCCGTACCCCGACTCTGCGGCCGAAACCGCACTCGGCAGGCTCTTCGCCATCGACGAATCCGGCCGGTGCAGCGCCGACCGGCTCGCGGTCACCGCCCTCGCGGAAGTCGCCGTGGTAGCGGTCGGGGTGTACGCGTTTACGACCGCAGCCGCCCGCCGGCCGCGACAGCGTGCGCACGCCGAAGTTCGCGAACTCTTGTAGCTGCCTGGGCGGAACACCGAGACGGCAGACGAGGGAGCCGTTTCCGATGTCGTTCCGCGTCAGCTTCGTGCGTCGAGACGGAGACGGATCCTTTCATGAAGTTTGTCGAGGATTGCACGACGCCTGGAACGCACCGCTGCATAACTCTCACGTTGCGGGGGAACATCACGACAACCGAATCCGGAGGCTGCGATGACGACAAAAGAGGAGAGGCGAAAGGAGCGCGAGCGTTTGGGTACCGACGCGTTCGAGGCCGCTACGGCGGGGCGACTCGAGGAAGAGAACCCGACTGACAGCCCCGCGCCCGATTCCGAAGCGGACGCAAAGCATGAGCAGGACGAGGCACGGGCAGCGTCGAGCTCCGAACCGCCGCGCCCGGTTGGGAAAAGCACCGAGGGGCTCACGGTCGGAGGCTCGGCGAAACAACCCGACGACCAAGCCGACGACGACCGAGCCGACTGAGGCGAGAAGGGAGACGCAATTGCAGATGGCTTGTCGACACCGTGTGGACTGCGACGTGAGCTCGAGGGAGCCGCGGACGACCGCCCACATCCCGGTGGACGATGGCTGTGTGTGACGATCCGCTTGCGACCGTTGCCAAGAATCGCTGATCCGGCTAGGCAGCCGGTCGTTGCACCTGGCGGATTGTGTCGATGGCCTCGGGTCGGGTGTGTGATCGGGGCAGGACGCGATCGGTGTTGCAGATCCGGATGACGCGTTCGACGATCGTGGCCGTACCAAGCTGCAAGACGACCGTGCGCCCCTTCTTGCTCGCGTCTGTTCCCAGGCGGGACAGCACGTTGATGACCGACGCGTCGATGAACGTCGCATGACTGAGATCGAGGATGAGGTGTTTTTCTTCGGCCAGGAGCCGCTCGCCTTGTTCGAGGATCTGTGGCGAGTTCACCAAGTCCCACTCGCCCTCGAGACCCAGGACGGCGATCTCGTCTGTCTCGGCGAACACCTGGAGCTCGCCTACTTCGTGTCTTGGTAATGCAGTCCCCATCAGCTTCGTTCCTCTCGATCCGATCCGGTTCAGCCCGGCCAGCCCGGACGTCCTGCCTGGACATCCAGACTGGCCCGCTCCGGTTTCTGAGGAACGCTGCTGCGTATGACGGTCACGCACTTGAGACCGTCGTCGTAGGGTGTTAAATCCACCCTACGAAAAGGGTATCGCCTTCCCAGCGAAACGCCAAACACACCCCAGTGGTCGAGTCACCTCACAAGCTCCGAGTCTTGGTCGCCAACGAGCGCGACGAGCGCCTCGACAAGCTCACCACACTCGTCGAGGGCCTCGGTCACGAGATCGTCGCCCGCTCGCTGGAGATCAAAGAGGTCGGCCGGCTGAGCCGCGAAACACGTGCCGAAGTGGCGCTCGTCGGTCTTGGGCTCGAAGGTGACCACGCACTCGACTTGATCACCTCGATCGTCCACGAAGCGGCCTGCCCCGTCATCGCATTGCTCGACGCCGAAGACCCGAGGTACGTCACCGAAGCTGCCAAACGTGGTGTCTTTGCTTACGTGGAGATGGACGGCGCCGACCAGGACTTGCAGTCCGCGCTCGACATCACCCTGCGACGCTTCGCCGAGTTCAGCAACCTGCAAGGCGCCTTTGGTCGCCGCGCGATCATCGAACAAGCAAAAGGCATCCTCATGGCCCGAAACGGCATCGACGCAGACCAAGCCTTCCAACTCCTCAAAGCCCACTCCCAGCAGAACGGACACAAGCTGGTCGACGTCGCCAAAGCCGTCACCCAAAGCCACCAGCTCCTCAACCGCTCCACAGCGGAATAGTCTTCGGCCCAAGTCCCTTGCCGCTCGGAGCTGTCCGAGCGTGCTGCCCGGTCAGACTTTCGCCGGTGACGCGTCCGCACCGATTTGCTGACAGGGGGCGCAGCGCCGGCACACATGCCCGGGCCGCGTCCCCCCTTCAGTGATCTGACTATGCCGTGGTGGTAGCAGCGCCCTGTTCGGCCAGACGCTTGCCGATCGTCTGCATCTTGCGGAGGGCGTTCTTTTCCTGTGCGAGGTTCTCGTTCAACAGGCGCGCAACCTCGTCCTCGCCGGTCGCCTCTGCCATCGTCACCAGGCCCTCATAGGCGGCGATCTCGTAATGCTCGGTGCGTGCGCCTGCCCCCGTCAGGAAAGCGTCGAGGATCTCCTGGGACGGCGACTCGTTGGAGACGAAGTCGTCGTGTTCCTTCTTGATCCCCTCGATGCCCGGGCACTTCTCGGCCTTCGCCGGCTCACCCAACGCCTCGAATGCCTGCTCGAGGTTCTTCACGTGCTGACGCGTCTCCTCGAGATGCTCGCCAAACCCCTGCGCAAGCTCCTCGTCAGCAGCCTCCTCTTGGAGCTTGGGGAGCGTCTTCACAAGCGTCTGCTCGGCATACAAAAC
>DASSBI010000115.1:0-2777 GCA_035698965.1 Gaiella sp.
GGCGCCCGAGATCCTCTACTGGGTCGGCTGCGCTGCGTCCTTCGACGAGCGTGCCCGCGCGACCGCGCGCGCGACGGCGACGCTGCTTCTGCGGGCAGGGCTCGACGTCGCGATCCTCGGGCCGCGCGAGTCCTGCACGGGTGATCCTGCGCGACGGATGGGCGACGAGTTCACGTTCCAGGAGCAGGCACGGCAGAACGTGGGGACGCTCGGCGAGGCGGGCGTGACGCGGATCGTCACGAGCTGCCCCCACTGCTTCAACACGCTCGGCAACGAGTACGGCGACTTCGGCGGCGACTACGAGGTCGTCCACCACACGGAGCTCCTGGCCGAGCTGCTCGCCGACGGGCGGCTGGAGGCGCCGGCCGGTGACGAGGCGATCACCTATCACGACTCGTGCTACCTCGCCCGGCACAACGACGTCCTCGCCGCGCCGCGCGAGATCGTCTCCCGGATCGGACGCCCGCTCGAGATGGCGCGGAGCGGCAAGCGGACGTTCTGCTGCGGCGCCGGGGGCGCGCACATGTGGATGGAGGAGCGAGGCTCGGCGATCAACGAGGAGCGCGCGCGCGAGGCGGCCGCGACCGGCGCCGACACGCTGGCGGTCGCGTGTCCCTTCTGCACGATGATGCTCGACGACGGCGTCAAGCAGACCGGTGGCGAGATCCGCGTCGCGGACGTCGCGGTCCTGCTCGCCGAGTCGCTCGAGCGCGGCTGACCTTGCGTCGAGACAGGCCCTAGGCCCATAATGTGGGACGAGAGTTCCACATCATGAGCCAGGGCACGCAATCCATCGACCGGGCCGCTCAGGTGCTCGTCCACGTCCTCGAGACCGAGGAGCCGCCGACGGTCGGGGGGCTCTCGACGCGCCTCGGGCTTCCGAAGAGCACCGCCTCCCGCGTCGTCGGCGCACTCGAGCGGCAGGGGCTCATCCGGCGCGACGGCGGCGGTGGCCAGCTCGTGCCCGGCGCTGTCCTGCAGCGGTACGCCCGTCGCGAGACGGGTGACGCCGAGCTGGTCGAGCGAGCCTCGGAGGCGCTCGACCGGCTCGCGCGGGCGAGCGGCGAGACGATCAACGTCGGCGTACCGTCGCTCGGCGCCGTCGAGCTTCTCGACCAGCGCGACAGCCGGCATTTCCTCGGCTCGCCGAACTGGGTCGGCCGCCGTGTCCCCGCGCAC
This sequence comes from Gaiella sp., assembly GCA_035698965.1. Classification (GTDB taxonomy): domain Bacteria; phylum Actinomycetota; class Thermoleophilia; order Gaiellales; family Gaiellaceae; genus Gaiella. The sequence continues at coordinate 1,180 of DASSBI010000115.1, forward strand.
GGCTCGGCGCTCGGCAAGGTGTTCTACGCGTACGGCGCCCTGCCCGTCCCGTCCGGGCCGCTCGAGCCGCTCGCTCCGCACACGGTTCCCACGCCCGCGGAGCTCGGCCTCGACGAGGTCCGCGCGCGGGGCTACGCGGTCGCCGTCGAGGAGCTCGAGCCCGGCCTCTGGGCGGTCGCGTCCGCCGTCCGCGACGCGTCCGGCGCGGTGGTCGCGGCACTCAGCGTCTCGGGCCCGACGGTGAGGCTTCGGCGGGGGCTGCTCGCACGTCTCGGACGCCTCCTCGTCACAGAGGGGCGATCGCTCTCCGCCCAGCTCGGGTACGACGACAGAAAGCGAGGTGTCGCATGACGGACGAAGAGATCGTTCTGGAGTCGCTCGACGACGACGAGCTCGTGAAGCAGATGCACGACGACCTCTACGACGGCCTCGCCGACGAGATCGTACGCGGCACCCAGATCCTGCTCGAGCGCGGCTGGAGCGCGGAGAGGACGCTGGGCGAGGCGCTCGTCGAGGGCATGCGGATCGTCGGCATCGACTTCCGTGACGGCATCCTCTTCGTCCCGGAGGTGCTCCTCGCCGCCAACGCGATGAAGGCGGGGATGGAGGTGCTGCGGCCGCTCCTCTCCGAGTCGAGCGCCGACCGGATGGGCAAGGTCGTGATCGGCACCGTCAAGGGCGACATCCACGACATCGGCAAGAACCTCGTCGCGATGATGCTCGAGGGCGCCGGGTTCGAGGTGATCGACCTCGGGATCAACAACCCCGTCGAGGACTACCTCGCCGCGCTCGAGGAGCACAAGCCGGAGATCCTCGGCATGTCCGCGCTGCTCACGACGACGATGCCGTACATGAAGGTAGTGGTCGACACGATGGTCGAGAAGGGGATCCGCGACGACTACATCGTCCTCGTCGGCGGCGCCCCGCTCAACGAGGAGTTCGGCAAGGCGGTCGGCGCCGACGCGTACTGCCGCGACGCGGCCGTCGCGGCCGAGACGGCGCAGGCGCTGGTGCTCGCCCGCCGCGCAGCGGTCGCTGCGTCGTGACGTCCGCCGCGCCGCTCCTCGACGACGAGGTCGCCTACCCGGGGACGGGCTCCGAGGTGCGCGTCCTCGTCCTCGCCTGCGGCGCGATTGCGCGCGAGGTGCTCGCCGTGATCGAGCTCAACGGATGGGCGCACGTCGACGTCCGCTGCCTCCCGGCCAAGCTCCACTCCCGGCCCGAACGAATCCCGGCGGCGGTCGACGCGAAGCTCACGGAGCTCGCGGGCCTCTACGAGCGCGTCTTCGTCGCCTACGCCGACTGCGGCACGGGCGGCGCGCTCGATCCTGTGTTGGAGAAACACGGGGTCGAACGGCTGCCGGGCGCGCATTGCTACGGCTTCCTCGCCGGGAACGACGTCTGGGACGCGATGCACGAGGACGAGCCCGCGACCTTCTACTTGACCGACTTCCTCGCCCGTCACTTCGAGGCGCTGGTCGTGCGCGGCCTCGGGCTCGATCGGCATCCGCAGCTCCTGCCGATGATGTTCGGCAACTACCGCCGGCTCGTCTACCTGGCGCAGACCGACGACGCCGCCCTCGACCGCCGGGCCGAGG
>DASSBI010000116.1:0-4031 GCA_035698965.1 Gaiella sp.
GCACCTGACGGTGCCAGACCCTGGGGTCGACTACGCTCGCACCGTGTCGCCGGACGACCAGACGTATGCCGCCGCAGGCGTCTCGCTCGCCACCGCAGAGGCGGTCGTCGACCGCCTCCGTGTCGCTGTCGACTCGACGCGAACGCCCGCGGTCGAGGGCAGCTTCGGCGCGTTTGCCGGGCTCTGCGCGATCGACGAACGGCGCCTGCTCGCCGCGTCCACCGACTCCGTCGGCTCGAAGCTCGTCCTCGCGCGCCGCGCCGGGAAGCTCCGCTGGTGCGGCGCCGACCTCGCCGCGCACGGGATCAACGACGTCCTGACCACGGGCGCCGAGCCGCTCTTCTTCCTCGACTACGTCGCAGCGAACAGGATCGACACGGAGCAGGTCGCGGAGCTCGTCGAGGGCGCTGCCGACGTCTGCCGCGCCGCCGGCTGCGCGATCCTCGGCGGAGAGACGGCCGAGCTGCCTGGCGTCTACCGCGACGAGGAGCTCGACTTCTGCGGCACCGTCGTCGGCCTCGTCGACCGCGACGACGTGATCGACGGCTCGCGCGCCCGGCATGGCGACGTCGTCGTGGGCCTGCCCTCCGCCGGGATCCACGCGAACGGCTTCTCGCTCGTGCGGCGCATCGTCGGCGAGGATCCGTTCGACTCCGACCTGCTGCTACCCCCAACTCGCTGCTATCTCGACGACGTCCGAGCGCTGCGCGCCCGCGCCGACGTCCGGGCGCTCGCCCATGTGACCGGCGGCGGGATCGCCGGAAACCTCGCGCGTGTCCTCCCGGAGGGCGTCGGCGCGGTGATCGACCCGGGGTCCTGGCGGCGGCCTGCGGTCTTCGCCTGGCTCGCCGAGCACGGCGTGCACGAGGAAGAGCTCCGCCGCGTGTTCAACATCGGAATCGGGTACTGCGCCGTCGTGCCGGTCGCCGACGTCGAGGTGTCCGACGTCGTCATCGGGCGGCTGGAGGCGGGCGTCGACGGCGTCGCGTGGAACGACGCGTGATCGGCGTGCTCGTCAGCGGGGAGGGGACGAACCTGCAGGCGCTGGTCGACGCGGGCCTTCCGATCGTCGCCGTCGCGTCGAACCGGCCTGAGGTCCGCGCCCTCGACCGCGCCGAGGCGGCCGGCATCCCGACCGCCGTCTTCGCGGCCGAGGACTACCCGTCTCGCGAGGCACGCGACGAGGCGATGGCCCGCTGGCTCCGCGAGCGCAACGTCGAACTCGCGGTGCTCGCCGGGTACATGCACCTGCTGCGACCACGGTTCTTCGAGCTCTTCGGGCGCCGGGTCGTCAATACGCACTCTGCGCCGCTGCCCGCCTTCCCCGGGGCGCACCCCATCGAGGACGTGCTCGCGGCGGGGCTCTCGCAGACCGCCGCCACCGTCCACTGGGTCGACGAGGGAATCGACACCGGCCCGGTGATCCGCACCGAGGCTGTGCCCGTCGAGCCGGGGGACACACCCGATACCCTCCGCGCCCGCGTCCAGCGCGTCGAGCACCGCATCCTGCCCGAGGTCGTGAAGGAGCTGATTGCCGCATGACGATCCGCCGTGCCCTGTTCTCGGTCTACGACAAGACCGGCCTCGCCGCGTTCGCGCGCGAGCTCTCCGGGCTCGGCGTCGAGCTCGTCGCGTCGAGCGGCTCGGCGAAGCTGCTCTCCGACGAGCGCATCCCCGTGACGCCGCTCCAGGACGTGACGGGCTTCGGCGACCTGCTCGGCCACCGCGTCGTGACGCTCCACCCGGCCGTCCATGGCGGCATCCTCGCGCGACGCGACATGCCCGAGGACATGGCCGAGCTCCGCGCGCACGAGATCACCCCGATCGATCTCGTCTGCGTGAACCTCTATCCGTTCGAGCGCACCGTCGGCCGCCTCGACGTCGCCTGGGAGGATGCGATCGAGCAGATCGACATCGGCGGTCCCGCCCTGCTCCGCGCTGCGGCGAAGAACCACGCCCACGTCGTCCCGGTCTGCCGCCCCGAGGACTACGAGCCCGTCGTCGAGGAGTTCCGGATGCGCGGCGAGATCACCGACGCCACCCGGCGCAGGCTCGCTGCGCGTGCCTTCCAGCGCACCGCCGCCTACGACGCCGCGGTCGCCGGCTGGCTCGGGCGCGACGACTCGTTCCCCGAGACCTTCCTCCCGGTCTTCGAGCGCTACATGGACCTCCCGTACGGCGAGAACCCGCACCAGCGAGGCGCCTACTACGCGCAGAAGGGCGCGCGGACGCACCTCCTCGCGCGGGTCGAGCAGCTCCAGGGGCGGCCGCTCTCCTTCAACAACCTCGGCGACCTCTCGGCGGCCCGCCTCCTGGCGCTCGAGCTGGACGGTCCCGCGGCCGTGATCGTGAAGCACGGCAACCCGTGCGGCGTCGGCCTCGGAGAGACCCCCGACGAGGCATACGAGAAGGCGTTGGGGGGCGACCCGGTGTCCGCCTACGGGGGCGTCGTCGTCCTGAACCGGCCGGTCCGCGCGGCGCTCGGCAAGGCGCTCGCCTCCCAGTTCGTCGAGGTCGTCTTCGCGCCGGGCTACGACGAGGTAGCCCTCGCAGAGCTCTCCACGAAGGAGAAGGCGCGGGTGCTCGTCGACGGTGAGCGGCGCGCCTTCGTCACGAGCGAGCGCGACTTCCGTCGCGTCCTCGGCGGCCTACTCGTCCAGGACCGCGACGCCGACGGCGACCCGCTCGATGCGATGGACGTCGCCTGCGGCGATCCCGACCAGTCGACGTGGGAGGAGCTCCTCTTCGCCTGGACGGTCGCGAAGCACGTCACGTCGAACGCGATCGTGATCGCGCGTGGCGGCCAGACGCTCGGAATCGGTGCAGGCCAGATGAGCCGCGTCGACGCGGTGCGCCTCGCGATCGAAAAGGCCAACGCGCTCGGGCATTCACTCGAGGGAGCCGTCCTCGCCTCCGACGCCTTCTTCCCGTTCGCGGACGCGCCAACGCTCGCCCTCGAGGCGGGCGTGCGTGCGATCATCCAGCCCGGAGGCTCGAAGCGCGACACCGAGGTGCTGAACGCCGTCCGCAACGCCGGCGCGACGATGGTCCTTACCGGCCGGCGACACTTCAGACATTAGCTCTACCGAGGTCTGGCACCGTTAGGGTCCCTGACCCCAGCGGCCGCTTCGAAGCGCGACGCCGCATGCACCTACACGGCTCACTGGGGACAGGCACCTGCGGTGCCGGTCCCCTGGAGCAGGCTCTGCTACTTTTCCGCGGTCGCTGACACCGACGGCGCGCCACGCGTTTCGCGTGGCATCCGATTCCGACGCCGTCCCGTGCTGCCTCGCCCCTGCCGATGCCTCGTCGCCTCGTCATTCCCGTAATCGCGTGTCTCGTCTTCCTCGGACTCGCTGGGAGCACCGCCAGCGCGGACGTCGTCGCACCCGTCCGCGGCCTGCAGCTGCAGAGCCCGGCCCACTTCGTCCTGCCGAAGAAGCCCGTGCGCATCCCACTTGGCGTCCGCGCGGTGCGTCTTGCGCAGCAGCAGCTGGGTGTCCCGTACCGCTGGGGCGGCTCGTCGCCGTCCGGCTTCGACTGCTCCGGCCTCGTCTCGTGGGTCTACGGACGGCTCGGGGTCGGGCTGCCGCACAACGCTGCGGCGCTGTACGGCGTCGGTCGCCACGTCCGGCTCGCCTCGATGCGCCCGGGCGACCTCGTCTTCTTCAGCGGCCTGGGGCACGTCGGCCTCTACATCGGCCACGGCCGGATGATCCACGCGCCGCAATCGGGCCGGAACGTCGAGATCGAGGCGCTCGGCAGCCGCTCCCTCCCGCCCGTCGGCGCGCGCCGCATCGCGTCGTGGTAGCTCGCGTCGGAGGTCGGGCATTCCCTGCTCGATGAGACCAGCTCACGCGGCCGGAGGCCGGCTTTGCCGGCCGGGAGGCCCAGCGGCGCTTGGGACGGCTCGAACGTGGAGGAGGGGGCAGGCGGGGGAACCAGGGGTTCCCCCGCCCCACGCTCCCGCCCGTCGGCGCGCGCCGGATCACGCTGCGCTGACCGGTCTATAGGCTTCCGCCGGCATGAGC
>DASSBI010000117.1:0-2501 GCA_035698965.1 Gaiella sp.
GCGTGGTACTGCACCCAGTTGTGGGCCGACGGCCGGCCGACGAGCGACACGCGGTTCTCGTCGAGGAAGAAGAGGATCGCGTCGCCGATCACGTAGCCGTCCGGGTTGCAGCAGACGAACTGCTTCGCCTTGTCGACGGCCGCGTTCCCGAACGTGTTGACGCCGAGGTCGGAGAGGAGCCTGATCACGTCCGGGCCTTCGAGATAGAGATCGGTCATGTGGTGCGACTGGTCGAAGAGCGCGGCCGTCTCGCGCCACGCGACCTGTTCCTCGCGCCAGTTCGTGAACTCGGGTGGGACGGCGGGGTAGACGTACGGGCCGATCTGCGAGTTGCGTGCCAGCTCGACCGCGCTGCCGGCGGCCTGGATGGCGTCCTCGAGGCTCCTCGGGGTCATGTCGTGATCGCCTCCTTCTCGTTCGCGACGTCGGGGGTGCCGTAGGTGTGGAAGCTGTCGACGGTCTTCACGCCCCAGAACTGGCCGCGGGCGCGCTCCGCGGCGCTCCACGTGACCGGCTCCTGATCGGGGTCGTAGACGAAGTACCCGCCTGTCGTGACCTCGACGCGGTTGCCGCCGGGCTCGATGCCGTAGAGGAAGAAGCCCTGCGCGACGCCGTGCTTCGACGGCGCCGCCTCGATGGGCACGCCCGCGTCGACGAAGAGGTCGGCGGCGCGCAGGCACTCCTCGCGCGTGTCGACCCAGAACGCGAGATGGTGCAGCCGCCCGCGCGCGCCGTACGCGTCGGCGACGTAGATCAGCTCGTGCGCGGCGATCGTGAGGCTCATCCAGGCGCCGGTCTCGGTGCCGTCGTCGAGCTCGATCCGCTCGTAGAGCCGGTAGCCGAGCACGTCCTGGCAGAACTGGCGCGTGGGTCGCACGTCCGCGGCGAGCAGGTTGACGTGGTCGAGCCGCTTCACCGCCGCGCCTCGCCCGACGTAGCGCTGGGGCTGGTTGCGCCACGAGGGAGCGAGGTGCGGCGGCGCCTCGTAGCGCTCCGCCTCGTAGAACAGCTCGAAGACGTGTCCGTCCGGGTCGGTGAAGCGGTACGCGGGCCCGTGTCCGACGTCGCCGTCGATCCAGCCCGTGCCGAGCCCCGTCGCCTCGACGGCGGCGGCGCGACGCTCGAGCGCATCGGGGCTCCAGGCGCGCAATGCGACGTGCCCGAGACCGGCTTTGGGGGCCTCGCTCAGCTTCAGGGAGTAGCGGAGGTAGTCGCCCCAGCCGCGCAAGAGCACCGACTGCCCGTCACGCGCTTCCTCCTCCATGCCGAGGACGTCGACGAAGAAGCGTAGGCTCTCGTCCGGCGTCGGCGTCAACAGCTCGGCGTGCGCGATGTGTGCGACCTCGTTGAGCTGCTCGGTCATGCGGGCGTCATTCTCCCGCGACTCGACGCGACCCGGCGACGATCATCTCGCGGGTCTCGTCATCGCCGAACCCGGCGTCGAGCAGGCTGTCGGCCCACATGGCGAGCCCGTCCTCGACCGGGGGGTAGTGGGGATTGCCGAAGTCGCTCGAGAAGAAGTTGCGCTCGAGGCCCACCGCGCGCACTCCGTCGAAGACGTGCTCGAAGGTCGTCTTGCCGGAGAGCGGCGTCGACAGGCAGCGCTCGATCAGGCAGCCGCGCTCCGCGAGCGCGACCTGGTCCTCGATCGAGAACCGCTGCGACGTGAACTCGGGGTGGGTGACGACGACGTGCTCGACGCCCTCCTCGAACGCCGCCTCGACGACGGCGAACGCGTCGTCGCGGGCGAGGTGCGCGGTCGCGAGCACGAGACCGTGCCGCGCGACCGCGCGCAGGACGTCTCGCGTCTCGGGGAGCACCCGTCCGGCGTCGTCGGTGACGTGGACCGGCTCGACGCCGAGGCCGAGGCCCCGCAGCTCGTGCTGGAGCTTCGCCCACTGCGGCACGTTGTCGCCCGGCTTCGGCTCCGAGCGGCCCGCGGTCTCCGCCGGCGAGTCGAACGTCGGCATCCAGACGATCCGGGCGCCCTCGCGTGCGGCGATCTCGACGGCGAGCGCGTTCATCCCGCCGACGGCCCGGTTGAGCGTGATCGCGCCGTGCACGCGCACGCCCGGCACGACGCCCGAGACGACCCGCGCGCGCTCGGCGGTCGACGTGTAGTGCGACTTGAGGCCGAAGCCGGCGAGGCCGAGGTCGGCGCACCGACGCGCGAGCGTGACGTCGTCGATCCGCCGCGGCGGGAGGTCGGGCTCGATGTGGACGTGGAGGTCGAAAGCGCCCACGACGAGCGCGCGGGCGCGCTCGCTCGGAGGCCCGGTCGTCGTCGCCGGGGAGGAGGTCGGGGGGACGGTCGCGTGGCTCACGGAATCATCGGAGATTTTGTTGACAATATTGGTGCGGATCTGGTTGACTCGATCATACGCAAAGTTTGACGACGCGTTCACGTTGTCACGTGGAAGGAGAGGTATGACCCGCTTTGCCCGCAGCACCGCGCTCTGTGGTGTCGCACTCCTCGCGTTGGTGCTCGCGCTCGCCGCCTC
>DASSBI010000118.1:0-5522 GCA_035698965.1 Gaiella sp.
AAGGCCCATACGGGATTCGAACCCGTGCCGCCGCCGTGAGAGGGCGGTGTCCTAGGCCACTAGACGAATGGGCCGTGGCGAACGCGGAGTGTAGCGGACGACTTCCGCGCGACCCGCTCGTCCAACGCCGCCTCGGGTGGCGCTCAGCCGGTCGCGGAGGGCGTCGGCGCGAGCGCCGTGTCGGGGTCGCGACCGTCGATCCGCTCCTCGAAGCGCCGCCGGATCTCCTCGCCCGTCGCGAGAAGGTCGTAGCGCGCCCGGCGGGGCGGAAGCTGCACAATGCGGACCGACTCGTCGCGGTCGCCGTGGCAGCGCGCATAGGCGGCTGCCTCGTCGAGAGGCCTGAGGCGGTCAGGCTTCCGCCAGAAGGGCACGATCGATCTACTACCAGCGATCGCGCTCGGAGGGAACCCGGCCGGCAGCCTGGGTTCCGCTCTTTGCGCACGTTTCGTGCAATGAGCTCAGTACCACGGCTTGCACGACCAGGGGCTCCAGTCGCGGCCCGAGCGCACGAAGTAGCGGTACGCCGCCTGCGCCTGCACCAGCGCGGACTCGCCGTGACCGAAAAGCCGGCGCTCGTTCGATCCCATCTGGAAGAGCCCGAGGTACTGGCCGTTCTGCGCGTTCACGCTGTAGCCGGACTCGCAGCGGGCGACTCTGAGCGCCTCGCCGCAGTAGGAACGGAAGACGTGGCAGATCGCCTTCTGCGGCGAGCGTTCGAACGAGGCAAGCAGCCGCTTCCGCTCGGCCTGCGCCTTGCGGCGCACGACCGCGGCGCGCGCGTGTGCGGCCCTGACCTTGCTCGCCGTGAGCGTGCGGTGGGCGATACCGAGCCGGAGGTGGGCCTCCTTCTCGAAGCGGGGATCGGAGAGGAGCCAGCGGTGCGTGTCGAAGAAGCGGATCACCGAGGTCGACTTCTTCATCGTCGCCATGTGGCGAGCGAGGTCGGTGCTGACGTCGGCGGCCGAGCCGGCCTGCGCTGCGGCAGGCGTGACGACGAGTACGAGGGCGCACAGGCCCGTGACAAGGGCTTTCAGGACAGAACCTCCGCGTCGGGGACATGGTCAACGGCGCGCGCCGCAGTCGGGCCCAACGCGGAGAGCCCGGCGCTTGCCGTTCGTGTCAGATCAGGCGAGGCTACCGGTGCGCACAAAGATCGCCGGGATCGCTTACCAAACCTTCACAGAGCGTGTCACAAGCGTTTACGGCTCGAACAACGCGAAACGCCCCTCGCGGGGCGTTTCGGAGGCTGCGGGACAGGGACTCGAACCCCAACTTCCGGAGCCAGAATCCGGCGTCCTACCATTAGACTATCCCGCAGGGCGTCGGCGGATTGTAGCCGCCCCGGAGGCTCAGATCTCGAGCCGGTACTCGGGGACGAGGCTCTTCTCGGCATCGGTGTCGATGTGCGCAATCACCTCGACGTACGGCTCGAGGCCCGACCCCCGGAGCTTCGCGCGCAGCAGGCCGTCGACCTGGAACAGGCCCGACGAGTTGTTCATCACGATCTCGATGCGGACGGGCTTCGTCTCGCCGTCCGCGATCACGACCTCCTCTACCGCGGCGGCGGAGAGCGAGTGCATCGAGACCTGCCCGCGCTCGAACGGGATGCGCGAGCGGCCCTTCGCCATGTCGAGCGCGTCGGCGACCCGCAGGATGCCGGCCTCGAGCGAGAGCGGCTCGCCGTCCGCACGGTGGCTCGTGATCGCCTGGAGGACCTCCGAGACGATCACGGTGCGGTCGGGCTCGTCGTAGATCCCGTCGAGCAGCTCGCGGAGCTTCGGCTTGGCGAGGAAGAGGCTCCAGTCCTCGTGGCCCTTGCGGTGTACCGACATCCCGACGCAGTGCGTGAGCGCAGCGAGGACGACGACCATCTCCGCGTCCTCACGCTCCAGCCCGTAGTCGCGTACGAGCGACGGCTCGACGCCGTTCTTCGTCAGCTGGCGGAGGAGCTTCAGGGCGATGTTCGCGACGATCTGGATGTGGACCCACGAGTGGTCGTTGATCGCCAGGCGGACGACGGCGTTGACGTTCGCGACATGCCACCAGCCTTTGAGCTCCTTGTCGGCGTTCGCGCGCTCGAGGACGCGCCGGAGCTTGCGGTTGCCGCGGTCCGGCAGCCGGATCCGCATGTGCTCGACCGCTTCGGAGGGCGATAGCCGCGTGTCGCGGAGCGCCTGCTCGGACACCGGGCCTGCGACGTCCGGCTCGGAAGGCAGCGTCTCCGGCTCGTCCGCCACAGCCGGAGTCTACGACGCCCCGGAAGGGTGCTCCGGCAGGACCGCTCGTTATCGTCGGGCGCCGATGACCGCGACGCGCACCACCCGCTAGGGATCGGCGAGATCCTCGACACGGGCATCAAGATCTATCGCGCGAACGCGGCGACGCTGATCAAGCTCGTAATCGTGGTCGTAGCGCCGGTGGCGGCGGTCGGAGAGTTGATCACGGCGTCGGCGGACAGCCGATCGAGCATCTCCTTCGACCGGGCGCCCGAGCGGATGAACGGCCTCCGCGTGGTGCAGGCCGGGGGGCGAGCCGGTCACGTTCCTCCCGAGCCCGATCCGCAAACGTGCTGCGTCTCGTGGACTTCCTCTCGACGATGTACCTGACGGGGATCGTCCCGATCTTCGTCACGCGGCGAACCAGCGCATCGGGGACCTCGTCCGCGGGACGCTGGTCGTGCGAGCCATTCGCGGCCGCGAAGCCAAGCCGCCGTTCGTCTCGGCGGCGACGATCGAGGCGCCCGCCCGCGTGACGCTCGACACGAGCGCGCTCTCCGCCGAGGAGGTCGCCGTAGTTCGCCGCTACCTCGACCGTCGCTCACGCGATCATCGGCGAGACCTCGTCGTCACTGGTCCTGGTCGCCGTGTGGTTCGCGTACCTCGCGTTCTTCGAGGGCAGCCCATCCGGCCAGACGATCGGCAAGCGCGCCCTCGGGATCCGCGTGATCGACTTCCGGGCAGGTGGCCCGATCGGCTTCGCGCGCGGGCTCGGTCGGACCGCGGCCAGGATCCTGTCGGGGCTCCTGTGCCACCTCGGCTACTTCTGGATGCTCTGGGACGGCGAGAGGCAGACGTGGCACGACAAGCTCGCGACGACCGTCGTCGTGCCCGTCGCGTACTCCCCCGTCGACAAGTGGCCAGGCTGAGTTCGGCACCTCTGGTCAAGGCGCAGCGAGACGCTCGAGCTCGCGGCGGACGTGGGTGAGCGCCTTGCCGAGTCGCCTGCGATTTGTCTCGTCGTTGAGCCATCCGCTCGCGCCGGACGGGTGCGGCAGCGGGACAGCGATTGCGTCGTCGAGCACGTAGCTCTTGCCGATCGCGTCGGTGAGTCTCCGCACGCCGAGCAGCTGGTGCGTCGCGGCGAGGCCGACCGTCACGACGAGCCCAGGTCGGAGGAGGCGCAGCTCGTCCTCGCGCCACGGGGAGCAGAGGGCCTCTTCGGCCGGTGTCGCCCGACGGTCGCCGCGGCCGCTCGGGCTCGGCCCCGGGAAGCACCGCGTCACCGAAGCGCAGTAGAAGCGCGCGAAGAACTCGTCCTCGTCGAGCTGGAGCCAGCCGCGGAGCGTCCGTCCTGCCCGGCCCTGCCACGGCAGACCGGTCGCGGCCTCGACGCGACCCGGGGCGAGGCCGTAGAGGTAGGCGCGTTGACCCGCTCGGCCGGCGAACACGGGGCGAGGGACGATCGGAAACCCCGCCTCGAGGCACCGGCGACAGCGCGCGTTCTGCCGTTGGAGCGAGACGATCGAACGGGTCCGGCTCACCGCGGCGAGCGCACGACGACGAACCACGGTCCCGCGTGCAGCACCTCGCCGCCGCCGAGCTCGCCCAGCAGGCCGTCCGGGGTGAACCAGCGCTTGTAGACCCGCCAGCTCGAGCCGTCGCGGAGGACGCGCTCCGACCACTCCTCGGCGGTGTGCGACCGCTCGCGCGACGCGTCGGCAATCACGAGCTCCGGGGCGACGCGGCGCGCTTCCCGCAGGAACGTAGCTCGCTGCGTCGCGTCCAGATGGCCGTAGAAGTGGCCGCTGAGCACGCGGTCGAACGTGTCGTCGGCGAAGGGGAGAGCGAGGGCGTCGCCCTGGACGAGCGTGGCATTCTGGAGTCTCTGAGCCGCCATCTCGAGCATGCGCGCGCTCTGGTCGAGACCGGTGATGTCGCCGTGCAGATGGCGCGTCAGGAATCCCGTGCCGCAGGCGACATCGAGGCTCTTTGCGGGGGCGAGCTGCGCAAGCACGGCACACATCGCGGCGAGGTCCTCGTCGAACCCGGCGCGGTCGCGCTCGGCGAACAGGCCGACGCCCAGGTACCAGTCGTCGTACTCGGGCGCACGTTGGTCGTAGTACGCCGGCGCGGTCGGCTCGTGCATCGGTCGTAGGCTACGCGCCGTGGCCCTGCTCGAGTCCGTCCCGAACGTCTCGGAGGGGCGGGACGCGTCCGCGGTAGCCGCCATTGCCGAGGCGTTCTCGGGCGCCCGCGCGCGGGTGCTCGACACGCACGTCGACGGTGACCACAACCGCGCCGTCATCACCCTCGTCGGTGACGACCGCGGGGTCGAGGAAGCGCTCGTCGCGGGTATCGACGAGACACGGCGGCGAATCGACCTGCGGACGCACGAAGGTGTCCATCCGCGCGTCGGCGCGGCGGACGTCGTTCCGGTCGTCCCGCTGGCGGCCGCTGACCTCGGGCGGGCAGTCGACGTCGCGCTCGCGGCCGGCTCGAGGGTGGGGGACGAGCTCGGGCTTCCCGTGTTCCTCTACGGCGAGATCGGGGACGGACGTCGACCTGCCTTCTTCCGCCGAGGTGGGCCGGCCGAGCTCCAGCGGCGGGTCGACGGCGGAGAGCTCGAGCCGGCCTTCGGCCCGCGCCGGCTCGACCCTGCCTCGGGTGCCGTCCTGCTGGGTGTGCGCGCGCCGCTCGTCGCGTTCAACCTCGAGCTGCGCGGGACGCTCGACGTCGCCCGCGCTGTCGCGGCCGCAGTGCGCGAGTCCTCCGGAGGGCTGCCCGGCGTCCAGGCGCTCGGCCTGCGCCTCGGCGCCGGAAGGATCCAGGTGTCGACGAACGTCGTCGACGTCGACGCGACTTCGCCGCACGTGATGGTCGAGCGCATCGTCGCGGAGGCCGCGGCGCGTGGGGCCGGGGTGGGGCAGGGGGAGCTCGTCGGGCTGCTGCCCGCTCGCTGCGTCGCGGCGGCGGCACATACCGAGGGGATCGAGAACCCGCTCGACTCCCGCGGCGTTCCGGGACAGGCGTCGCTCGACGCCGCCGCGCGGGCGTTGCGGCTCCCGCGTCTCGACGCCGACCGCGTGATCGAGTGGCACCTCGTGGAGTGATCGCTGTGGTGGAGACGCCGGACGACGCGCCGGACCACGCCGGATGACGCAGAGTTCGGCGCGGAGTCGGCACAGACACGTGACACGTTGCGCGATAGCGTGACTCCAGGGAGCTTCGCTCCCCCAAGGGGGGACGGCGTCTGGGGGCGTCGGAGCTCGCGTTGCGCGGATTCCGACCAGGCCGCCTCTG
>DASSBI010000119.1:0-13379 GCA_035698965.1 Gaiella sp.
CGCGGACGTCCTGGTGATCGACGACGGCTCGACCGACGCGACCGCGGAGGTCGCGGCCGCGGGCGGCGCGATCGTCGTCTCGTTCGGCGAGAACCGTGGCCTGCGCGCGGGGATCGCAGCCGGGTATCGCGAGGCGCACGAGCGGGGCTACGCCTACTGCGGCAGGGTCGACGCGGACGGCCAGCATCCTGTCGACGAGCTGCGGAGGCTGCTCGACCTCGTCCGCTCCGACCGCTGCGACGTCGCCGTCGGCTCGCGCTTTGCGGAGGGCGAGGGGTACGTCGCCGACCGCTACGAGCCGTCACCCGCACGTCGCTTCGGGATCGGCCTGCTGCAGAAGGCGATGCACGTTCGGCTCGGGCGACCGTTCCGCGACCCGACGAGCGGGATGGCCGCCGTCAACCGCGAGGCGATGCCGGTGATGGCCCGTCCCTACGTGAGCGGCGCACCGGAGGTCGAGGCGCTCTTGCGGTTGAAGCAGGCGGGACTGCGGGTCGAGGAGGTCGCCGTGCACATGCGCGAGCGCGAGCACGGCGAGTCGAAGCTGCAGGGCACGAAGGCCGTCAAGCTGGTGCTGACGGTCGTCGGCACGCTCCTCTTCTTCCGCTGGCTGCGGCACCGCCGGTCGTGACGACGCAGCACGCGTGTTCGGCACGCGCGCGGCGGCCGAATCGTGCCAGGCACGTTGCCACGTCCGCTACGACCATGTCCGATCCGGACGAGATGCATACACGTCAAGATGTCGGAAAGCGACAGGAAATCGTGCCAGGCACGTTGACACGTCCGAACCGGATATGGCCGTGACGGCCGGGCGCGTCGTGGTCGTGCTCGGCTACTCGAACGGCGACGGCGTCGAGCTCCATCCGGTCTGCGCGGCGCGGCTCCAGCGCGCGGCCGAGGTGGCGACCGCGGACGACGTCGTCGTTCTGTCGGGCTGGGCTCGCACGCCCGGGCGTCATTCCGAGGCGGAGCTGATGCGCGCGGCCTGGCGCGGCAGCGCGCACGAGGTGGTCATCGACCCCGACGCGCGCACGACCGTCGAGAACATGGCGAATGCGCTGAACGACGTCCTCCGCGTCGGCGCGCGCGAGGTCGTCGTCGTCACGTCGTCGTGGCATGCCCCGCGCGCGAAGACGGCGCTGCGCTGGCTCCTCCTCCATACCGGTGTGCGCGTCCGCTCTGCCTCGCCCGCGGGACGGTCGAGCCGTGCAGCCATGCGGGAGCTCGCCCTGTGGCCGCTGCTGCCCTTCCAGCTCTGGGCCGTCGGCCGGAAAGCCTGGCGACCGTAGCGTGCGCTCAGCAGCGGGCTCGGAGATAGCTCAAGGCGAGGTCGAACCGATCGTCGTCGGCCCTCGCCTCGAAGACGGAAAACTGGGTGTTGCAAATCCGGACGAGCCGCAGTCGTCGAAGGTCGAAACTGCGCGGAACCGACGGCTCGGCTCCGTTCTCACCCTGGAACCGCGCGAGATCCTCCCTCTCGAACGAGGTCACCTGCGCCTCGGTGTCGCCGACTGGCGCTCCCGCTCCCGACGCCGTCCGGACGTAGACGATCCCGCTGACGAGCGCATCGCCGCTCG
The DNA here is from genome assembly GCA_035698965.1 of Gaiella sp. GTDB lineage: Bacteria > Actinomycetota > Thermoleophilia > Gaiellales > Gaiellaceae > Gaiella. The sequence continues at coordinate 1,578 of DASSBI010000119.1, forward strand.
CCCTTCCCGACTCCACGAAATCGGTCGTGATGTCCGCCTTCCCCCAGAAGATCTGCACCAGATTCGAGATACCCCCGGCCCTCCCCATCCGTTCGTCGAACGACATGATCCGCGGCTCGGGGTAGCCGGCGTCGCGGGGTGAGCTCGCGACCTCGGTCGTCTGCAGCACGCCGTCCCCGCATCCCGACACAGTCGCGACCATGAGGATCGTCGCACGCGAAGGATGCGGTCGACCACGCGCCGACGGAACGCCGACCGCTCGTCGCTCGGTGCGCGACTCGTCCTATGCCACCTCGACGTGGATCCGCTGCTTCGCCTCGCGCAGCGGGCCGCCGGGACGCTGGGCGCGCACGGCGAGCACCTCCCCGAGGATCGAGAGCGCCGTCTCGGACTGCGTGTCGGCGCCGATGTCGAGGCCGCACGGGCCCTGGATGCGGGCGAGCTTCTCCTCGGCGACGCCGGCCTCGAGCAGCCGCTCGCGGCGACGCTCCTGGTTCCGGCGCGAGCCGAGCGCGCCGATGTAGAACGCCTCGGTGTCGAGCGCCGCGATGAGCGCGGGCTCGTCGAACTTGTCGTCGTGCGTCAGCACGACGATCGCGGTCTGGTGGTCCGGTGCGATCTCGGCGATCGCTTCGTCCGGCCACTTGGCGATCAGCTGATCCGCCGAGGGGATCCGCTCGGACGTGAGGAACGTCGCGCGGGCGTCGGCGACGATTGCCGTCCAGCCGAGCAGCTTTGCGCCGCGCGCGAGCGCCTCCGCCGTGTCGACCGCCCCATAGACGAAGAGGCGTGGCGGAGGGCCGTACCACTCGGCGAACACCTTGGCGCCGTCGGCCTCGACGATCCGGCTGCGCCCGCGGCGGATCAGCTCGTCGAACTGGGCGAGCGCCTCCTCGGGAACGCCGTCGCCGAGCGTCTCTTCGCCCTCGACGACGAGCGCCTTGGCGCCGACACCGTCCCCCTCGACGACGGTGAAGAGCACGGCGCGCCCGCCCTCCTCACGAAGCTGCGCGAGTCGCCGGACGAGGCTCACTCGACCGCCTCCACGAAGACGTCGATCTCGCCCCCGCAGGGCAGGCCGACGCTCCAGGCCAGGTCGTCGGTGATGCCGTAGCTGAGCAGCCTCGGCTCGCCCGTCCGCATGACCTCCATCGCATTCTCGTAGACGTCGGTCTCGACGCAGCCGCCGGAGACGGAGCCGCACATCTTCCCGGACTCCGACACTGCGAGGCTCGTGCCGACGGGACGCGGCGCCGACCTGCGCGTCGCGACCACGGTCGCCACCACCACCTTCTCGCCGGCCCCGCGCCAGGACTCGACCTCGGGCAGGATCTCTTTCACGCTGCATGCCTCCTTTCGATGCCGGCGAGCACCGCCGCCAGCTCCTCGAGACTCCTCAGATTATGACCGGGTAGGAACCGGTCAACAAATGGCAGCGCCGCGCGCATGCCGCCAGCAAGCGGCTGGTACTGCGGATTCCCCTTGAGCGGGTTGACCCAGACGACCGCGTACGCGGCGCGCGCGAGCTTCGCCATCTCGCGCCCGACGAGCTCCGGATCCTCGCGCTCCCAGCCGTCCGAGACGATGAGGACGATCGCGCCGCGGGACAGCGCGCGCCTGCCGTAGACCTCGTTGAACTCGCGGAGCGATGCGCCGATCCGCGTCCCGCTGCCCCAGTCGACGACCGCCTCGGTGCACCGCGCGAGCGCGGCGTCCGGGTCGCGCGTCGCGAGGTCGGGGGTCAGCCGCGAGAGGCGCGTCCCGAACGCGAACGCCTCGACGCCGCGCCCCGTCCCGACGACGGCGTGAAGGAAGAGCAGCAGCGCTCGCGCGTAGCTGTCCATCGAGCCCGAGACGTCGCAGAGCACGACGAGCTTGCGCGGCACGTGCTTCCTCGCCCTGACCGGCCGCTCAAGCGGATCGCCGCCCGCGCGCAGCGAGCGGCGGATCATGCGGCGCACGTCGAGGCGGTCGCCGCGCGAGTCCGGCGTCCGCCGGCGCGAGTGCCGTTCGGGCCGCGAGCGCGCGATCCGGCGGATCAGCTCGCGTAGCCGCCGGAGCTCGTCGCCCGTCAGCTCGGCGAAGTCCTTGTCGCGCAGGAGCTCCTGGCCCGACGCGCCGAGCTCGAGCGGATCGCTCTGCTCTCCGTCCTCCTCCGCCTCGCGCGAGCGCAGCCGGTCGGACTGCGCGCCCACACGCGTCTCGGTCATCGCCGCCGACCGCATGCGGGCCGGAGGAATGACCGGCGCGCGCAGGAACCACGCGCTGAAGGCGCGATCGAACAGATCGAGCTCGTCGTGCCGGGAGACGAGCGTCTGGCGGAGCGAGAAGTAGACGTCCTCCTGCCGCTCGAGATCGACGGCGTCGAGGGCGCGCAGCGCGTCGGCCACACGGCCTGGACCGATCTCGAGCCCTGCCTCGTGCAGGACACGGCCGAACGTGACGACATGACCCAGGATGGCGTCGCCTGCGGCCACGGCGGCTACCCCGTCGCTGCCGCGGCCCGCGCCGCCTCGACCAGGCGCGAGAGCGTCTCGTCTTGAACTGCGTCGACGTCCTCGCGGTACTTGAGCACCGAGCCGAGCGTCTGCTGCACCACCTCGGCGTCGATCTCCTGCCGGCCGAGCGCGTTCAGCGCCATCGCCCAGTCGATCGTCTCCGCGACGCCCGGCGGCTTCGCGAGATCGAGCCCGCGAAGCTCTCGCACGAACGCCGCCGCCTCCGCTGCGAGCCGCTCCGGAACGCCGGGGACGCGCAGGCGAACGATCGCGATCTCGCGATCGATCGACGGGTGGCCGATCCAGTGGAACAGCGCCCGGCGCTTGAGCGCGTCGTGCAGCTCCCTCGTGCGGTTCGAGGTGAGAATCACGGCCGGCCGGCGTCGCGCGGCGATCGTGCCGAGCTCCGGGATCGTGATCTGGAAATCCGACAGCACCTCGAGCAGGAAGGCTTCGAACTCCTCGTCGGCGCGATCGATCTCGTCGATCAGGAGCACGACCGGCTCGTCCGAGTCGATCGCCTCGAGCAGCGGGCGGCGGATCAGGTACTCCGGCCCGAAGAGGTCCTCCTCCCTCAGCGTGCCCTCCTGGGCCGCGCGGATGTGCAGCAGCTGCCGCGGGTAGTTCCACTCGTACACCGCGTGCGCGACGTCGAGCCCCTCGTAGCACTGGAGCCGGATCAGCCGCGCGTCGAGGACGGAGGCGAGCGCCTTGGCCGCCTCCGTCTTCCCCACCCCGGCCTCTCCCTCGAGGAGCACCGGCTTCGAGAGCGCGAGCGCGAGGTAGAGCGCCGTCGAGAGCCCGCGATCGGGTAGGTAGTCGGCCCCGCGGAGCGCGTTGTCGAGCTCGTCGATCGACTGGAAGTCCACACCCGGAGGGTACCGGGGACGTGCCGTGGCCCGGATCCACCGACATGCGTGATCGCGGGGGCGTTCGGCTGGGCGGTCAGGACGTGGCGCGGTGGCGACGGCCGGGCCGAGGCCCGACCGTCGACGGCGCGACGCGGAGCGCACCGCCGGGCGGGAGCCCCGATAGGGGTGGAGGCCGGCCGGGAAGCGGCCTGGCGAGCCCAGACGGGCGCACCCGCCCGCGCAGGTCGGCGGATCCGGGCTAGGCCGCGTCGCGCTCGAGCAGCTCGGTGGCGAGCGACACCGACCGGTCGAGCGACCCGTTCTCGACAAGCTCGGTGAACGCGTCCGACGGCTCGATCAGCTGGTCGACGCACACCTCGAGGATCCGGAGCGCCACGAACGTGCGGGCGTCGAGCTCGACGCCCGCCTGCCGCAACGCGACGCCGACGTGGAACGCCTCGCGGGCGAGGGCGTGCTCCATCGAGGCGAGCGCAAACCCGGCGGCGAGCTCCCGCTCCTGCCGTGCGCGCAGCTCGTCGGCCGAATCCGGCCACATGTCTCCAGACCCCATCACGTCGTGCTCCACGAGATGAGACGACGAAATAGTGGATCGGTGAGTCGCCGACGGCGTACGATCGTCCGATGCGGCGAGGCGGGCCTTGAGCACCACCGGAGTCTCCGTGTCCACCCTTGCGTGCGTGCCGCTCCTCGCGGGGGCGGACGCGGAAGCTCTCGAGGCGCTCGCGGCGGACGCCTACCCGCGCCGCGTGCTCGCGGGCGAGTGGCTGATCCGCGAGGGAGACGAGGCCGACGACCTCTACGTCGTCCTGCGCGGACGCCTGCGGGCGGTGGCGGGTGCCGACGGGCGCACGCTGCGCGTCCTCGGCCCGGGCGCAGCGATCGGCGAGCTCGCGCTGCTGACCGGCTCCGCGCGGTCGGCGTCCGTCCAGGCAGTCCGCGACTCGACACTGCTCCAGCTCGGCCGCGGCCGCTTCGTCGAGCTCATGGAGCGCGACTCCGGCTTCGCCGCAGCCGTCGCGCGCGAGCTGGCGGCCCAGCTCCAGGCGAGCGGTGGCCTGGCGGCACCGCCCTCCAGGCCGGCGCTGTTCGCGCTCCGGCGGCTGGATGCAGGCGTCCCGCTCGCGGCGGTCGCATCCTCGCTCGCACGCGCGCTCTCGATCTACGGGCCGGTCGAGGTCCTCGAGGCGGACGCCGCCGGAACGAGCGCGGTCGAACAGGCCGAGCACGAGAACGCACACGTGCTGCTCGTCGACGAGACCGGCGCCGGCGTCTGGAGCGACCTGTGCGCGCGCCAGGCCGACCGGATGCTGCTGGTCGCGACGGCGGACAGTCCGCCGCCGGCCCGGGCTGCTCCCGACGCCGACCTCGTGATCCTCGGGCCGTCATCGGGCGACGCGCTCCGCGCGCTCCTCGATGCCGTGCAGCCGCGCGCCCACCACCGACTCGCCACCACCGAGCCGAGCGACCCGGGCGCCGGCCGCCTCGCGCGGCGGCTCGTCGGGCGCGCGCTCGGCGTCGTCCTCTCGGGCGGCGGCGCGCGCGGCTTCGCGCACATCGGCGCGCTCGCCGAGCTCGAGGCCGACGGGATCGAGGTCGACCGCTACGGCGGCTGTTCGATGGGCTCGTTCATCGCGGCGATGGCCGCCGCCGGCTGGTCCCCCGGCGACATCCACGACCGCTGCGACGAGGAGCTCGTACGGCGGTCGCCGTTCAACGACTACACGCTCCCTCGGGTCGCGCTGATCCGCTCGCGGAAGGCGGCGCGGATGTTCGACCGCCTCTTCGGGGAGATGACGATCGAGGAGCTCGCAAAGCCGCTCTTCACCGTGAGCGCCGACCTGCTCTCGAGCAGGCTTGTCATCCATCGGCGCGGGAGCGTGACGGAGGCCGTGGGAGCCAGCATGTCGATCCCGGGGCTCGTGCCACCGCTTTCCCGCAGCGGGCGCCTGCTCGTCGACGGCGGAGTGCTCAACAACCTGCCGATCGACGCGATGGCCGATTCGGGCGAGGGGCCGATAGTGGCGGTCGACGTCGTGCGCCGGCTCGAGGTGTCCGCGGAGGACGAGCCGCCGCTGCCGTCGATCATGGAGACGCTCTCGCGCGCGACCGTGCTCGGAAGCGTCGAGCGCGCCGAGCGGAACCGCGAGCTCGCGCTGCTCGTGATCACGCCGGAGGCGCAGGACATCCCTCTGCGTGACTTCCGCTCGCTCGACCGAGCGGTCGAGGCCGGCCGTGCGGCGGCGCGGGCGGCGCTCGACGCGGGCGCCCGGGAGGAGATCCTCGCCGCCGTGACCGCACCGGTCGGCTGACGCGGTCGTGTAAGACTCGGACCCGAGGACTGCGAGCCACGAAAGGGGAGAGCCGGCATGCCGATGATCGAGGTGAAGCTCTACGACAGGCGCGTCACGGAGGAGTCCGTCCCGAAGATGATCGAGGCGCTGACCCGGGCGCTTGCCGAGACGTCGGGCGCCGATCCGTCGCACATCCAGGTCGTGATCCAGGGTGTCGATCCGAAGCACTGGGGCATCGCCGGCAAGCAGCAGGCCTGACCGGACCGCGGGCGAGAACCGATAATCGATTGTCTGCGAGACAGCCGCGTTAGACTCGCAGCGCTGACCAACGACCGAAGGAAGATCCATGACGCAAGCCACTGAGGTCCTGTTCCCGACCTCGGCCGACGAAGCCGTCGCACAGTTCGGCGACGGGTCGGGCGTGACCGTGGTCGGGGGCGGAACGATCGTCATGCCGGAGATCACCTACGGGCGCCTCGCCCCCACGAAGGCGCTCGTGCTCTCGCGTGCGGCGCTCGACACGCTCGACGTCTCGGGCACCACCGTGACGCTGGGCGCCGGGCTGCCGGTCGAGCGCCTCGCCGCGCTGGCGCAGGACGTGAAGGCGCTCGCCCAGTGCGCCCTCAACGTCGCCGACTACGAGATCCGCCTGCAGGCGACGGTCGGCGGCAACCTGTGTGCCGGGGAAGGGCAGGATGCGCCCCGCGGCGACCTGCAGGGGCCCCTGCTCGCGCTCGACGCGCAGGCGCGCTCGGTCGGCGCCGACGGCGAGTCGACGGAGCCGCTCGAGGAGTTCCTCGGTCGTCGCGCCGGCAGGCTCCTGCTCGACGTCACGTTCGAGAAGCCGGCCGCGTCGGCATTCGCGGCGATCGACTACGCGCACACCCACGAGTACACGGTGCTCGCCGTGAGCGGCGTTCGCACGGCAACCGGCGAGACGCGTCTCGCGGCGACCGGGCTGGCCGGGTTCGGAACGCGCCTTCGTTCGGCGGAGGCGGCCGCCTCCGATCCCGAGCGCGCCGGGGCCGCCGCCGTCGCGGACGTCAGCCTCGGCGACGACGCGCTGGCCTCTGCCTGGTACCGCGAGCGGACGCTCCCGGTGCTCGTCCGCCGTGCCCTCGGCGAGCTCGAGGAGGCCGCATGAACCTCACGGTGAACGGGACGACGCACGACGTCGAGAGCGGGCCGCTCGCGACGCTGCTCGACGTGCTGCGCGAGGAGCTCGGTGTGACGAGCCCGAAGGCGGGCTGCGAGCAGGGCGGCTGCGGCGCCTGCACCGTCCTCGTCGACGGTGAGCCGCAGCGTTCCTGTCTCACGCCGGTCGGCGCCCTCGACGGCGCGAGCGTGACGACGGTGGAGGGGATCGGGGCGCCGGAGGCGCTGTCTCCGCTCCAGCAAGCGTTCACGCACCACTACGCCGCGCAGTGCGGCTTCTGCACCTCCGGGATGATGATCGCCGCGGAGGCGTACCTCAAGCGCGGCGGCACGGATGACCGCGAGGCGATCCAGGAGGCGCTCGCCGGCCACGTCTGCCGCTGCACCGGCTACGTGAAGATCATCGACGCGGTCGCCGCGGTAGCACGTGGCGACGCGTTCGACCTGACCGTTACAGCCCCGAGCCCGGGGATGACGAACCTCGGAGGTGTCTCATGAAGGCCGTCGGCGCACGGCTCCCGCGCTACGACGGGATCGAGCACGTCACCGGGCGGACGATCTACGTCGACGACGTGCGCGTGCCCGGCATGCTCTGGGCGAAGGCGCTCCGCTCGCCGCTCCACAGTGCGGCGATCACGTCGTTCGACGCTTCGAAGGCAGAGGCCATGCCCGGCGTGCACGCGGTGATCACGCACGCGGATGTTCCGCTCCTCGAGTACGGGCACCTCTCGGCGCTCGGCATCCCGGCCGACGAGCCGCTCCTCGCGAAGGACGAGGTTCGCTACAAGGGCCAGCCGATCGCCGTCGTTGCCGCGGAGGACGAGGAGACGGCGATGGCGGCCGTCGAGGCGATCGACATCGAGCTCGAGGAGCGAACCCCGCTCTTCGACATCCGCAAGGCGTTCGACTCGGACGCGCCCAAGGTGCACCAATGGGGCAACTGGTACACGCATTTCGAGGGAGAGATGGACCGGCGCCAGATCCGCAAGGGCTCGGTCGAGGACGCGTTCGACAAGGCGGACACGATCGTCCAGGGGGTCTACCGGCCGGCGGCGATCGAGCACGTGCCGCTCGAGACGCAGGTCGCGCTCGTCGTGCCCGAGGCGAGCGGACGCCTCACGATCTACTCGTGTACGCAGGCGCTCTACTTCTCGATGGGCGTCGTCGCGGCGCACCTGCAGGTGCCGCTCAACAAGCTGAAGGTCGTCGGAGGAACGGTCGGCGGCGGCTTCGGTGGCAAGGTCGACACCGCGAGCGAGACGATGTGCGCGCTTCTCGCGCAGAAGTCCGGCCGCCCGGTGAAGTGGCGCTGGACGCGCGAGGAGGAGTTCCTCTGCTCGTCGACCAGGGCGCCCTGGCACATGGAGATCGCCGACGCCGTGACGAAGGACGGCTGGATCCTCGGCCGCAAGATGCTCACGCTGCACGACTCGGGTGCCTACGGGCGCTTCTCCCCCTACGGGCTCACGAAGCACTCCTTCCACCACACGGGCGCGTACACGATCCCGAACCTGGAGTTCGACGGCTACGTCGTGTTCACGAACCGCGTGCCGACGACCGCGATGCGCGGCTTCGGCGTCACGTCGGTCTCGTTCGCGACGGAGACCCACATGAGCCGGATCGCGGACGTGCTCGGGCTCGACCCGTACGAGGTGCGGCTCAAGAACGCGAACCGCATCGGCGACACGTCGCCGAACCGGATCGTCTACACCGATCCCTCGACGGTGTCGGTCGTGAAGGCGCTCGCGGGCGGGATGGACGTCGAGCTCCAGCCGGACTACGCGGCGATGACCCGTGACCCGCGCGAGGGCGACCTGCTCCCCGAGCACCTCGTCGGCCAGATGGCGAACCCGGAGGACCACTGATGGCTGTGCACAAGGGCCGCGGGATCGCGGCGATCGAGTATCCGACGGGCATGAACCAGAACGGCGACCCGTCGCAGGCGTGGATCAAGGTGAAGCCCGACGGGCGCATCGACGTCTTCGCGGGCACGTCCGACATCGGCAACGGGTCGAAGACGATCCAATCGCAGATCGTCGCGGAGACGATCGGCGTCCCGTACGACTGGATCACGTACGACAACTCGAACACCGACTCGTCACCCGTCTGCACCGGAACGTTCGCCTCGCGCGCGACGTTCGTCGCGGGCAAGGCGGTCGAGAAAGCGGCCGAGCGGGTCAAGGAGCGGATCCTCGACATCGCCGGCAAGGAGCTCGAGATCGACCCCTCCGACCTCGAGATCGTGGACGGAGAGGTGCTCGCCAAGGGCGCACCGCAGAAGAAGATCGCCGTGCCCGACGTCGCCGCCGCGGCGACGTGGACGTACGGCGAGCTGATCACGGGCACCGGGGCGCAGCTCAAGGACTTCGCGTCGATCGTCGACCCGGAGACGGGCGAGGTCGACAGCCCGCCCCACTCTGCGATCTCGTACGCCGCGTGCGCGGCCGAGGTCGAGGTCGACGACGAGACCGGTGTCGTCCGGGTGACGCGGCTCGTCCAGGTCTACGACGTCGGCCGCGCGATCAACCCGACGCTCGTCGAGGGCCAGATCGAGGGCGGCGCCGTCCAGGGTCTCGGGCTCGGCGTGCTCGAGAACTGCTACCCGTACTACCCGTCCGCGGAGCACCGCGGCGGCCAGTTCGGCTCGTACCTCGCGCCCGGGTTCGAGGACCTGCCGCAGATCGACACGATCATCATCGAGAACCCCTCCGCGGACGGCCCGTACGGCGCGAAGGGAATCGGCGAGATGGCGAACAACGCGCAGCCACCCGCGATCGCGTCGGCGGTGCACGACGCCGTCGGCGTCTGGGTGACGGAGCTGCCGATCACGCCGGAGAAGGTGCTCCGCGCGCTCGAGGCAAAGGCCGAGCCGACGCGCAACGGCAAGACGTTCGTGTTCGACGCCGAGCTGTCCGTGAATGCCGTCGCGCAGGGCGGGATCGCCTTCGAGGTCCCGGCCTAGTCCTCGTGGCGGACTCGCCGTTCGAGACGTTCGACGGCCGTGAGCCCCACCCGCTCTTCCCGGGCGTGGGGCTCAAGGCCGTCGCCGGCGACCAGGTCTTTCTCGGGCACGTCACCTACGCGCCCGGGACGACCGTCGCGCGCCACAGCCACGAGCACACCGAGCAGGTGATGCTGATCGTCGACGGCTCCGTGACGATGACGATCGGCGACCGCACGCAGGAGATGCGCGCCGGGGACGTCTGCGTGGTCAACCGGGGCGTCGAGCACGAGCTCCATTCGGCGGGCGGCGTCACGTTCATCGAGGCGCTCGGCCCCGTCCCGCTCGACCACATCCCAGATCCCGAGCGCGACCTCGTGCTCGGGGATCTCCGTGGCAGCCTGCACGTCGACCGCTAGCCAGGCCAAGCGGTGCGCAGCGCCGTTCGGTGTCCGACTTCAAGTCGGACACCAAGCGTCCCTCGCATACGGTTGGGAGCGGGCTACCGTTGACGGACGTGAGCCTCCTCGTTGCGACCGCGACGGACGACCTCTGGAAGGCGTGGTCGTTCGACCCGCTCGTGCTCGCGGGCGCTGGCGTCGCGGTGGCGTTCTTCGCGCAGGGCTGGCGGCGACTCCGCCGTCGGCGACCCGAGCTGGCGCCGTGGTCACGCTGGCCGCTGTTCCTCTCGGGCGTGGCCGTTGTCGTGCTGGGGATCGTCTCGCCGCTCGACGCGATCGCCGAGGAGTACCTGCAGTCGGCGCACATGCTCCAGCACGTGCTGATCGCGGACCTCGGCGTCGCACTCGCACTCGTCGCCGTACGCGGGCCGCTCTCGATGTTCTTCCTTCCCCGCGACCTGCTGGCGCCCCTGGCACGCCGGCAGGCGCTGCGCCGTGCGCTCTCGTTCCTCCTCCGGCCGCGCGTCGCGGTGACCCTGTGGCTCGGCGTCCTCGTCGCCTGGCACCTCCCCGTCCTCTACGACGCGGCGCTCCGGCATCCGCTCGTGCACCGCCTGGAGCACCTCTCGCTCGTGGCCGTGGGCGCGCTGGTCTGGACACTCATCGTCGACCCCGCCGGGCACGGACGCTTGAGCGTCAACGGGCGCATCGGCCTCGCGGCGCTGATGCTCTGGATGGGGCAGATGCTCGCGTACGTGTTCGTCTTCTCGTTCCACCCGTACTACGACGTCTACGTGGAGCAGCCGGAGCGGCTGTTCGGGCTCTCGCCGCTCATGGACCAGAAGCTGGCAGGCGTCGTGATGATGGTCGAGCAGGCATTCACGCTCGGCATCGCGCTCGTCCTGCTCCTGCTGGCGGCCCGGCGCGCACGAGCAGCCGAGCCGCACGCGGCCCCCGAGCCGGTCTGATGCCCTCGCCCTGGTCGATCACGTTCGAGCCGCTTTTCGTGCTGCTCGGAGCCGTCGCCGCCGTGCTCTACGTGCGGGCGTGGCGCCGAGAGCCCGGGCCGGCGTGGCGCGCCTGGTGCTTCGGCGCCGGCGTCGCGCTCGTCGTGCTGGCCCTGAACTCGCCGCTCGGAACGATCGCGATCGAGTACCTCGTTCTCTTCCACCTGCTCCAGAACGTGATGATCTCCGACTGGGCGCCACCGCTCCTCCTGATCGGCCTCACGCCCGCGATGCGCACGCGAATCGCGGTGCGCGGCGGAGCCTGGTTCGCCTGGCTCACGCGGCCGCAGGTGGCGCTGCCGACCTGGCTCGTGGGCTGGTACGTCGTGCACCTCGGCGCGGTGTACGACGCGCTCGTGCGCAACGCTCTCCTGCTCGCGGTCGAGCACGCGTTCCTGATCGCGATCGGGCTCCTCCTCTGGTGGCCCGTGCTCTGCGACGTTCCGCACCGTGTCCCGACCCTCGGCCGGATCGGTTACGTGCTGGCGGCGTTCGTCGGCTCCGCGTTCCTCGGTCTCGCGTTGACGTTCTCGCCGCCCCTCTACGACTACTACGCGTCGCTGCCCGAGCGGCTCTGGGGGATCTCCGCCGAGAAGGACCAGAACCTCGGCGGCATCCTCATGTCGACCGAGCAGGC
>DASSBI010000120.1:0-4071 GCA_035698965.1 Gaiella sp.
CCGGGTGCCGGTGGTCGTGCGCTGGCCGGCGGACGCCGCACGAACTCGGCGATCACGCGCCGCGTCACGACAGGCGAGAGCAGCGCGTCCCCGCCCGCGACGACGTGGATCGCCTCGACGAGCTGCTCCGGTGGCGTGTCCTTGAGCAGGAACCCGCTCGCGCCGGCACGCAGCGCCTCGTAGACGTACTCGTCGAGGTCGAACGTCGTCAGGATCAGGATGCGCGGGCCCTGCTCCTTGCCCTCCAGCAGCCGACGGGTCGCTTCGAGCCCGTCGACGTTCGGCATGCGGACGTCCATCAGGATCACGTCCGGCTCTGTCTCGCGGGCGGCCAGAACGGCGGTGAGACCGTCGGCCGCCTCGCCGACGACCTCGATCTCGGGCTCCGACTCGAGGATCATCCGGAAGCCGGCCCGGACGAGCGACTGGTCGTCGACGATGAGGACTTTCGTCGTCACGCGCGCCCTCGGTGGGGCAGGCGGGCGGTCACCACGAACCCTCCACCGGCCCGCGGGCCGGAGTCGATGGTGCCTCCGACGAGCGCCACGCGCTCGCGAAGCCCGATCAGCCCGTGACCCGTGCCGTCGCCGGCGGCCTCGGAGCTTCCGTCGTTGGCGATCTCGACCTCGATCTCGTCCTCGCGCCAGCGCACGGTGACCCATGCCCGCGCCGGTCCTGCGTACTTGAGCGCGTTCGTGAGCGCCTCCTGGATCACGCGGTACGCCGCCAGGTCGACACCCGGTGCGAGCTCCCTGGGCTCGCCCTCGACGGCGAGCTCGACCGGAAGCCCGGCCTCGCGGATCGTCCCGACGAGCACGTCCACGGCGCGCATCGACGGCTGGGGGGAGAAGTCGGGCACCGTTCCCTGCCGGCGCAGGAGCCCGACCAGCCGTCGCATCTCGGTGAGCGCCTCGCGGCCGGTCGACTCGATCGCCTCCAGCGCAAGCCGCTCGCGCTCCTGCCCGGGCTGCAGGAGCCGCCGGACGGCGCCCGCCTGGACGGTCATCACCGAGACGGAGTGCGCGATCACGTCGTGGAGCTCCCGCGCGATGCGCGCCCGCTCCTCGGCGACGGCGCGCTGCGCTGCGGCGGTTCGCGCCGCCTCGAGCTTGACCAGGAGCTCGTCGCGGCCGCGCTGCTGCGTGCTGCCGGTGTCGCTCGGCGCGAGGGGTCTCCCTCCTTCCATCCGGGGGACGGTACCCACCCGTAGCGGGCTGGGCGTCGTCCGCGAGGACGATCTGCCCCTCGTTCAGACGGCGCCTGCGTAGGCCCCGAGCGCGTCGAGAACGGCCCGCAACCGATCGCCGTCCTCGGTCAGCCGGTACTCGACGCGCGGTGGTCGAGCGTCGATCACACGGCGTTCGAGCAGGCCGGCCGCCTCGAGCTCGACGAGCCGTTGGGCGAGGGTGCGCGGCGGGATCTCGCCGACCGCCTGCTTGAGCTCGTTGAAGCGGCTCGCCCCTTCCGCGGAAGCCCACAGGATAGAGACCGTCCAGCGTCCCTCGAGGAGGACCGCCGCGCGGCGGACCTCCTCGGGAACGGGGCTGCAGGGGCGACAGCGCGTCATGCTGCGACGTGCGGGCGCGAGGACGCGGTCGGCTCGAGCGCGATGCCGAGCACCTCGTCCAGCGACATCACCGGGTGGAACCGAAGCTCCTCGCGTACGTGCTCGGGCACGTCCTGGAGATCGGCGCGGTTGCGCTCGGGGATCACGAGGTCCGTGAGGCCCGCAGCGTGCGCGGCGAGGACCTTCTGCTTGAGGCCGCCGATCGGTAGGACGCGGCCCTGAAGCGTAAGCTCGCCCGTCATCCCGACCGTGTGCTTCACGGGGCGCCCTGCGAGCAGGGATGCGAGCGCGGTGGCCATGGTGATGCCGGCGCTCGGCCCGTCCTTCGGGATCGCGCCCGCCGGGACGTGCACGTGGAACTTCCGCTCGAACGCCTCCTGCTCGACCCCGAGCCGCTCGGCCTGGGAGCGCACGGCGGAGAGGGCGATCTGTGCCGACTCCTTCATGACGTCGCCGAGCTGGCCGGTCAGCACGAGGCCTTCGCCCGGTACCGCCGTCGCCTCGACGAACAGCACGTCGCCGCCGGTCGCGTTCACCGCGAGGCCGGTCGCCACGCCGGGCACCGCCGTCCGCTCGGCCGCCTCGCGGAAGAACTTCTGGCGCCCGAGTGCGTCCCGCACGGCGTCGACATCGAGCTCGACGGGAGGCTCGACCTCCTTCGTGACGATCCTCGTCGCCGTCTTGCGCAGGATCGAGCCGAGCTCGCGCTCCAGCTGGCGAACTCCCGCCTCGCGCGTGTACTCGGAGATCACGATCTCGAGCACGTCGTCCGCGATGGAGACCTCCTCCTCCGTCAGGCCGGCCCGCTCGCGTTGCCGCGGCCAGAGGTAGCCGCGCGCGATCGCGACCTTCTCGTCGGTCGTGTAGCCGTCGAAGCGGATGACCTCCATCCGGTCGAGCAGCGGCCCCGGGATCGTCTCGGCCATGTTCGCGGTCGCGATGAAGAAGACCTGCGAGAGGTCGACTTCGACGTCGAGGTAGTGGTCGCGGAACGTCGAGTTCTGCGCCGGGTCGAGCACTTCGAGCAGCGCCGCGGACGGGTCGCCGCGCCAGTCGGCGCCGACCTTGTCGACCTCGTCGAGGAGGATCACAGGGTTCATGGTCTTCGCGTCGCGCAGCGCGCGCACGAGGCGGCCGGGGAGCGCACCGATGTAGGTGCGGCGGTGGCCGCGTATCTCGGCCTCGTCGCGGACGCCGCCGAGCGACATGCGCACGAACTCGCGGTTCAGCGCCTTGGCGATCGACTCGCCGATCGACGTCTTGCCGGTGCCAGGAGGCCCGATCAGCGTGAGGATCGCGCCGGAGCGCTTGTCCGGCTCGATCCCGCGCTCCTTGCGGAGCTTCGCGACCGCGATGTACTCGACGATGCGATCCTTGACGTCCTCGAGGCCAGCGTGGTCGGCGTCGAGGATCTCGCGCGTGCGCTCCGGATCGAGCACCTCGTCGGAGCGGGTGCCCCACGGGACGGCGAGCAGCCAGTCGAGGTAGCTGCGGATCATCTGCGACTCGGGCGAGCTCTCACCCATCCGCTCGAAGCGTGCGAGCTCCTTGTCGGCCTGCTCGCGCACCTCCTCGGGCATCCCCGCGGCGTCGATCTTCTTGCGGTACTCGTCGACGACAGATGCATCGTCCTCGCCGAGCTCCTTGCGGATCGAGTCCATCTGCTTGCGGAGCAGGTACTCGCGCTGCTGCTTCTCCATGCCGGCATTGACGTCCTCGCGGATCCGCTGGCGGATTTGCATGGTCGAGAGTCGTTCGCGCTGGAACGAAAGGGCGAGCTCGAGCCGCTCCGTGACGTCGACGGCCTCGAGCAACTGCACCTTTTGCTCGAAGTTCAGGTCGGGCGCGTAGCCCGAGGTGTCGGCGAGCGGGCCTGCGCCGGTGATCGAGCGGACAAACGACTGGATGCGACCGTCGTCGCCGCGCAGCTCGAGGAGCTCCTCGACGACCGCGCGATACTCCGCCTCGAGCTCACGGGTGCGCTCGTCCGTCGGGGTGCCGTCCTTCCGCTCCTCGACCTCGACGAGCAGGCGTCCCTGCGCGTCCGTCTCCGCCGCTCCAGCGATGCCGCGGTGCAGTCCCTCGATCGCGACGGCGGTGGCACCGCCCGGCAGCCGGACGCGGTCGGTCACGCGAGCGACGGTGCCGACCGCGGCGTACTCGCCCTCGTGCTTCGGCACGAGCAGCACACGGTCCTCGTCGCCGACCTCGACGGTCAGCGTGACGTTCATGTTGGGAAAGACGACGATGTCGTCGAGCGGGACGAGCAGCAGCTTTGTCACGGTTCCGATCACACTCCTCGGCGGTAGTAGATACAGAAAAGATACCTACTACCCTGCGCCCCGGGCTGCAATCCTGATCCACCTCGTACCGAAACCTCACAAACCCTTCGCAAGCACCCGCTCGAATACGAGGGAGGCAAGTCCGTGATCCCCAACCGCCTCCCGTGGGATCTCCGGACGGGGACGGTCGCGCACTCCGAGGGCGCAACCGACCCGCAGCGA
>DASSBI010000121.1:0-4580 GCA_035698965.1 Gaiella sp.
TTCCGAAGGGTCGAGGTCGAACATCACCCAGTCCGGCCGCTCGGGCCGGTCGGCGCGCGAGGCCCAGGTGTGCATGTCGATGCAGCCCATGTTGACCATCCAGAGAAGGGCGAGCTCGTCGTCGACGAGCGCGTAGTCGATGACCTTCTTCTCGCCTTCGCGCGTCGACGCCGGGAAGGCGGCGGTCTCGATCCAGTCGGGCATGTGCGAGGGCGCCTGCTTCTGGAAGAAGCTCTTGCCCTGCCAGCCGTCGGGGTAGCGCTTCATCGTGAACGGCCGCTTGCGCAGGTGCGGGACGAGCACCTTGGCGACGTCCCGGTAGTAGGCGAGGAGTTCGCCTTTGGTGATGCCCTCGTCGGGCCAGAACGGCTTGTCGAGGTTGGAGAGGCGCAGGGTCTTTCGTCCGCGCCGGACCTCCGCGTCCATTGGGGGCCGTTCCACGGGGACATCGTCACGGATCCCCAGAAAGACGGGCGCGCGAAGCCTGCCCTCGCGCGTCCGCTCGGCGAAGGTCACCTGGGCGGCGAGCTTCGGCTCGACCCAGGTCACGTCCGCGGCGCGCACGCGAGGCATGCGCGGCGTCTCGACGAGCGGTGACGTGGGGCGCGAGAGCGGCCGCAGGGCGGCCAGCAGCGCGTCGACGTCTCCGTCACCGAGACCGGAGCCGACATTGCCGGCCCAGTGGAGCCCGTCGGCTTCCCGGCGCCCGAGGACGAGCGCGCCGAGCTTTGCGCGCCGCCCCGTCCCTCGCGTGAAGCCGACGATCGGGAAGTCGTCCTCCAGCCTGAGCTTCAGCTTCTGCCACTCGGGCGTCCGCCGGCCGAGCCGGTACGGCGCGTCGGCGCGCTTCGCGACGACGCCCTCGAGACCCTGGTCGGTTGCCGCCTCGAGCAAGGCCGGCCCGTCCTCGAAGGCGGGCGACAGGCGCACCGCGTCGGACGCCGGGTCGAGGACATTCTCGAGCAGCCGTCTTCGCTCCGTGAGCGGGCGCCGGTGGACCGGCTCGCCGTCCAGCACGAGCAGGTCGAAGACCATCAGGACGAGCCGCCCGGCGCCCGACTGCAGTGACTCGAAGCGGGAGGCGCCCGACTCGTCGAGCGCACAGACCTCGCCGTCGAGCACGGCCGAGGGCGTGCGCACCGCGTGCACGACCGCACGGGCAACGTCGCGGAAGCGCTCCGTGAGGTCCTTGCCGTTCCGGCTCGTCAGCGTCGCTGCACCGCCGCGGAGCGTGACGATGGCGCGGTAGCCGTCCCACTTCGGCTCGTAGAGCCAGCCGGCGCCGGTCGGCAGGTGCTCGGTCAGCGTCGCGAGCTGCGGGCGGAGCTCCTGCGGCGAAGCGTCCTCGGCCGCGTCCTTCCGGAGCAGGAGCCAGTTGCGCTCGTCGCCGTCCAGCCGGGCGGGGACGAGCGTCCAGACGCCGTCGACACGCTCGCCGTGCAGGTGAACGGTCAGCCCGCCGTTCCGCTTCTCCTCGAGCAGCTCGTAGGTCCCCCGGTCCCAGATCTCCACGGTTCCGGCGCCGTACTGGCCGGCGGGAATCACGCCCTCGAACGAGCCATAGTCGAGCGGATGGTCCTCGACGTGGACGGCCAGATGCCGTTCGCCCGCCTCGAGTGGTAGGCCCTTCGGCACCGCCCAGCTCGCGAGCGCACCGTCCCGTTCGAGCCGTAGGTCGTAGTGCAGCCTCCGCGCGTCGTGGCGCTGGATCACAAACACCGGCGCGCCGCCCGATCCGTCACCACCGAACGGCTCGGGCGTCCGTCCGGGATCGCGCTTGCGCCTGTAGTCGCGGAGCTTGGCCATCAGCCGCGATCATCCCACGGACGGCTCATCCGGAAACGGCACCAGTCCTTCACACGTTCGCAACACGTGAAGGAAAGTTCCTGGAAACGCCCGTTTTGCCGTCGGGGATAAGCCTGTGGAAAGTGTGGAGAGCGCGTCGAGCCGGTCAGACCGACGCGAGGACGCCCATCGAGCGGAACTTCGCCCTCCGCGCACGCCGCAACTCGTCCGCGGGGACGTCGGCGAGCTCGTCGAGGTGGGCGACGAGCGACTCGCGGAGGAGCACGGCGGCCGCGTCGTGGTCGACGTGGGCGCCGCCTTCAGGCTCGGGGACGATCCCGTCGATCACCCGCAGCTCGAGGCAGTGCGCGGCGTCGGGCTTGAATGCCGCCGCCGCCTTGTTCGCCTGCGAGGCGTCGCGCCAGAGGATCGACGCGCAGCCCTCGGGCGAGATCACGGAGTAGATCGCGTTCTCCTGCATCAGCACCCTGTCGGCCACCGCGATCGCGATCGCGCCGCCCGAGCCGCCCTCGCCGATCACGATCGAGACGGTCGGCACGCCGAGTCGCAGCATCGCCGCCTGCGACCGTGCGATCGCGCCTCCCTGGCCGTGCTGCTCCGCGGCGATGCCCGGATACGCCCCCGGCGTGTCGACGAGCGTGACGAGCGGGAACCCGTGGCGCTCCGCGAGCTCCATCGTGCGCATGGCCTTCCGGTACCCCTCGGGGTACGCCATGCCGAAGTTGCGGACGGCGCGTTCCTTCAGATCACGGCCCTTCTGGTGGCCGACGAGCGCAACCGTCCGACCGTCGAGCGATCCGATTCCGGCCACGATCGCGTGGTCGTCCATTCGGCCGCGGTCGCCGTGGAGCTCGAACCAGTCTTCGAGAATCCGCTCGACGTAGTCCAGCGTGTACGGGCGCTTCTCATTGCGCGCGAGCAGGACGCGACCCCAGATCTCCTCGTCGGTCGTGTCCTCGCGGAGGCGCTCGAGCTGCCGCTGGAGCCGCTCGAGCTCCGCCGAGAGCCTCGTTCCACGCAGGAGCTTGACGCCGGAGAGCTGCGCCAGCCGGTCGCGTAGGCCGAGCTCGGCTTCCTGGCTCATCGCTCCGCACCGAACAGCCGCAGGAGCCGCGCGAGCGTCGTTCTCAGGTCCCTGCGCTGCACGACCGCGTCGACGTGGCCGAACCGGAAGTTCGACTCCGCAAGGCCGAAGTCGTCCGGGAGCTTCTCGCGCGTCGTCTGCGCGACGACCCGCGGGCCGGCGAAGGACGTCAGCGCCCCGGGCTCGGCGAGGATCACGTCTCCGAGGCTCGCGAAGCTCGCCGTCACACCGCCTGTCGTCGGATGGGCCAGCACCGAGATCAGCACTCCCCCGGCGTCCTGGAGGTCGCCGACCGCCGCCACGGTCTTCGGCAGCTGCATCAGCGCGAGTATGCCCTCCTGCATCCGGGCGCCTCCCGACGCCGAGACGGAGATCAGCGCGCCGCCGTCCTCGGCCGTCCGCTCGCACGCCCGGGCGAACCGCTCCCCGACGACACTCCCCATCGAGCCGCCCATGAACGCGAAGTCCATCGCGGCGATGCGGCACGGATGACCCTCGACTGCGACGCGGCCGGTGAGGATCGCGTCGCCGAGCCCTGTCCCGAGCTCCGCCTCCGCCAGCCGCTCGACGTACGGCCGGAGGTCGAAGAACTCGAGCGGGTCTGCCGAGCGCAGGTCGCCGTCCTCCTCGTCGAACGTGTCGGGGTCGGCGAGCTGCCCGACGCGCTCGCGCGCACGGACGGGGAAGTGATGTCCGCACTGCGGACAGACGCGGAGCTGCTCGGCGAGCTCGTCGTCGCGATAGTGCGAGCCGCAGCCCGGGCAGGTGTTCGGATGACCGCCGGAGCCGTCGCGGCCGGACGGGTCCGACTTCTTGTGTTCGATGGAGACGTCGATGTTCCCGGAGGTCGACACCCCGGGCATCTTAGTGCCGTTCTGTCAGAGCCCGGCCGCCGCGGCGAGCACCTCCAGGATCGCCCGATCGGCGCCAGGCACGAGACCGGTCAGACCGAGGCCCGCGACCCGTTTCGTACTCGCCACCTCGAGCAACAGCCGCTCCACGTCGTCCAGGCCGGCCCCACCCGGCGTGGGCATGAACACGGGCAGAACGCCGGGCTCGAGGACGTCGAGGTCGAGCGCGACGTAGACGGAATCGGCACCGTCGAGCGCGCGGGAGAGGTCGTCGTCGATCCCGTGCTCTGCGACGTACTGACGCTCCGCCGGGTCGAGGTCGCGGGCACCGACGAGCGCGACGTCGGCGCGCCGGACGCTTCCCTCGTCGATCGCCATCCGCAGCGGCATGCCCCAGAGGTTCCCCGACGGCGAGCTGTCGGGCGTGTTGAGGTCACCGTGCGCATCGAGCCAGACGACCGCCAGCCGGTCCTGCCGCGCCGCCAGCCCCCGGATCGCACCGATGTGCGCGCAGCAGCAGCCTCCGAGCACGAGCGGACGCTGCGGAAGTCCTCGCGCGATCGCGTCGGACTGCTCGCCGAGCGAGTCGCGCTCCACCACGAGCGCCTCGGGGTACGCCAGCTCGGTCCGCGCCGCCTCCGCCATCGGCTCCCCACCGTCACCCCACGCACGGGGCACACGGACGAGCCCGGCCGCGAAGACGGCGCCGCAGCTGTGACATTCGTAGACGTCGTCGAAGGCCACGGCGGTCAGCGTCCGGCAGTGCGGACACCGTGCGCGAAGCGCGCTCACAGCGCCCGCTCCCACGTGTCCGAGCGGCTCGTCGCGCGCATGCCGAC
>DASSBI010000122.1:0-5698 GCA_035698965.1 Gaiella sp.
CCCCCAGGGTGTCGTAGAGGCGCTCCTTGATCCTGTCTCTCGAAACCAGCGGAAGCCCGAGATCGCACGAGAGGGCCTCGGCAATGGTCGTCTTGCCCGCGGCCGGCATGCCCGTGACCACGACCACTAATGGCGCGCGCACGGGCGCATCCTCTCACGCGCGCTACCGCGACTCCTGGACAGACTCGAATCGCGGGAGACAAGGGAAATCGGCTTCGCGGCTACGATCGACGCCGATCAGCCATGGACCAGAGCCGGATCCGCAACTTCTCGATCATCGCGCACATCGACCATGGCAAGTCGACCCTCGCCGACCGGATCCTCCAACTCACGGAGACCGTGTCCGAGCGCGAGATGCGGGACCAATTGCTCGATTCGATGGAGCTCGAGCGCGAGCGGGGGATCACGATCAAGGCGCAGGCGGTGCGAGTCCAGTGGAAGGGACACGAGCTCAACCTGATCGACACGCCGGGGCACGTCGACTTCACGTACGAGGTCTCGCGTTCGCTCCAGGCGTGCGAGGGAGCGGTGCTCGTCGTCGACGCGGCGCAGGGGATCGAGGCGCAGACGCTCGCGAACGCGTACCTCGCGATCGAGAACGACCTCGAGATCGTCCCGGTCGTCAACAAGATCGATCTCCCATCCGCCGACCCGGACGGCGCAGCCGACGAGGTCTCCGAGCTGCTCGGCGGCTCGGCCGACGATGTCGTGCGCATCTCCGCCAAGACCGGGGTCAACGTGGAGCAGGTGCTGGACGCCATCGTCGAGCGGATCCCGGCGCCAACCGGGGAGACCGACGCGCCCGCCCGGGCACTCGTCTTCGACTCGAGCTACGACCAGTACCGCGGCGTGATCGCGTTCGTCCGCGTCGTTGACGGGCGGCTCCCGACCGGCGCAGGGCTGCACGCGATGGCGATGGGCACGGACTTCGACGCGGAGGAGCTCGGCTTCATGGCTCCCGGCCGGATGCCCGTCGCGGCGCTCGAAGCGGGCGAGGTCGGCTACGTCGTCACCGGGCTCAAGGACGTGTCGCGGCTGCGCGTGGGTGACACGCTGACGACGCGGCGCGGCGGGGCCACGACGCCGTTGCCCGGCTACAAGGACGTCAAGCCGATGGTCTTCGCGGGCCTCTTCCCGACCGACTCCGACGACTACCCGGAGCTTCGCGACGCGCTGGAGAGGCTCAAGCTCAACGACGCGGCGCTCTTCTACGAGCCGGAGACGTCGCAGGCGCTCGGGTTCGGCTTCCGCTGCGGGTTCCTCGGCCTGCTGCACATGGAGATCGTCCGCGAGCGGCTCGAGCGTGAGTTCGACCTCGACCTGCTCGTGACCGCGCCGAATGTGGCCTATTCGGTCAAGGAGAAGAACGGAGACTGGGTCGAGGTGCACAACCCGGCGGACATGCCGCGCGATCCCGAGGAGGTGCAGGAGCCCTACGTCCGCGCGCAGGTGATCGTCCCGAAGGACTACGTCGGCGCGGTGATGGAGCTCTGCACGGAGCGGCGCGGGCGGTTCGACCACATGGAGTACCTCTCCGAGACACGGGTCCTGCTCACGTACGAGCTGCCGCTCGGTGAGATCGTCTACGACTTCTACGACCAGCTGAAGTCACGCACGCGCGGATACGCCAGCTTCGACTACGACGTCTCGGGCTTCCGCGACGGCGAGCTCGCCCGGGTCGACGTGCTCGTCGGCGGCGAGCAGGTGGACGCGCTCTCGCTGATCGCGCACCGCGACGCCGCGTACGAGCGTGGCAAGCTGCTCGTCGAGCGGCTCCGCGAGGAGATCCCGCGGCAGATGTTCGACGTGCCGATCCAGGCCGCGATCGGGTCGCGCGTGATCGCGCGCGAGACGGTGAAGGCGAAGCGCAAGGACGTGCTCGCCAAGTGCTACGGCGGCGACATCTCGCGCAAGCGGAAGCTGCTCGAGAAGCAGAAGAAGGGCAAGAAGCGCATGAAGCAGGTCGGCGGCGTCGAGGTGCCCCAGGAGGCGTTCCTCGCCGTCCTGAACCTCGACGGCGAGAAGAAGCGGTGAGCCGCGTGCTCGCGGTCGCCCTCCTGGCCTGGCTCGCGCGCCTGGCCGTCGGTCTGGGTATCGCTGCGATTCTCGCGACGTTCCTCTCGTTCGTGATCGAGGGCCGCTCGTGGGTCGGGAGCCTCGCCGTCGCCCTGCTGATCGTCGGATCGTTCACGCTCCTGATGGCGTTCGCCGGTCACTCGCCCGGAATGCGGCTTGGAGTCCAGCCGCCGTACCTCGTGAGCATGTTCCCCGGCCTCGCGCGGCGAACCGGGGACGCGTATCCGAAGACCCGCGTCAGCGACTCGGCGATCTTCTTCCTCACGGGTGTCGTGCTGCTCGTGGGAGGCCTGCTCCTCGTATGACTGCGGGCGTCCGTCACCTCTACCTCCACCTGCCGTTCTGCGCGCATCGGTGCGGCTACTGCGACTTCGTCACCGCGGTGGGCCGCCGCGAAGAGCATCCGCGCTACGTGGACGCGCTTCTCGCGGAGCTCGACCGCGAGCGACGGGTCCTCGCGGGGCGGCTCGAGACGGTGTTCGTGGGAGGTGGGACGCCGACCTTCACGGAGCCCGAGGCGCTCGCCCGCATGCTCGACGAGCTCCCGCCGGCAGCCGAGGTCACCGTCGAGGCCAATCCGGAGACGGTCACGCCCGTCCTTGCCCGGCTTCTGCGCGACCATCACGTCAGCCGCGTCTCGCTCGGCGCACAGTCATTCCGGCCCCATCTGCTCGAGGTGCTGGAGCGCGTTGCCGGGGCCGACGACGTCCGACGCGCGGTGCACAATCTCCGTGGTGCCGGGTTCGACAACATCTCGCTCGATCTCATCTACGGCGTACCGGGCCAGAGCGCCTCCGATCTCGAGGCGGACCTCGCGGACGCCCTCTCGCTCGAGCCGGAGCACCTCTCCTGCTACGAGCTGGAGGCGAAGCCGGGGACGCGGTTCACGCACGCGCACGGGGAGGAGCTCGCCCGTCAGGCGGAGGCGATGGAGGGCTACGCCGAGCGCGTCGTGGAGACGCTGACCGGCGCGGGCTACCGCTGGTACGAGACGGCGAACTTCTGCCGCTCCGACGGCGGCCGCGATCTCCGCGCGCAGCACAACCTGGCGATCTGGCGCGGCGCGGACTACCTCGGCATCGGCGTCGGGGCGGTCTCGACGCTCGGGACAGAACGGCGACGGAACCTCCCGTCAGTCGCACGGTACGTGGCGGCGCTCGCCAACGAGGATGCGCCGCCGTGCGAGGTCGAGCGGCTGGACGCCCCGACCCGGGCGGTGGAGCGGCTCATGCTCGGGCTCCGGCTCGACGAGCCCTTCGCGGTCGAGACCGCGGGCGTGGAGCACGTGGTCGACGCCGACGCGCTCGAGCGGCTGACCGTCGCCGGGCTCGTCGACCGGGTCGGCGAGGGCGTCCGCTTGACCCCGCGTGGGCGGATGCTCGGCGGGGCCGTCACGGCCGAGCTGCTCGCCTGAGCGGCCTCGAGCCGGCGCCGGGTCGGCCCGCCACCTGGCGCGCAACCGCGAGCTCCCGCTACCCTCGGGTCGTGGTGGATGCGTTCGGGGGAGGGCGTCCGGCGAGTCGGCGACGCGTCGTGCTCGTCGAGATGCTCCTGGGCGCGTCGGCGCTCCTGGCGATCGGGGTTGCGGCGCGCGTCCTCGTCGTGCGCAACCTGGAGGCGACCAACCTCGTCTGGAACCTGTTCCTCGCCTGGGTGCCCTTCCTGTTTGCGCTCGCGCTCTACGACGGAGCGCGGCGCGGTGCGTCGCGAGGCGCCCTGGTCGCGCTCGCCGCCGGGTGGCTCCTCTTCCTTCCGAATGCGCCGTACATCGTCACGGACGTGAAGTGGCTCGGCGCGTACAACGGCGGCTCGCCGATGTACGACGCGCTCTTGATCGCGCTCGCGGCAGTGCTCGGCCTCGCGCTCGGTTTCGTCTCGATCTACCTCGTTCAGACCGTCGTCGCGGCACGGTACGGCAGACCCGTGGGCTGGGCGCTCGCGTGGGCGGCGCTGGTCTTGAGCGGTGTCGGCGTCTACCTCGGCCGCTTCCAGCGCTGGAACTCGTGGGAGGTCCTCACCGAGCCGACGAAGATCGCCGGGAACCTCCTCCAGGCGGCGATCGACCCGCTGGCTCACGCGCGACCCATCGCGCTCTCGACCGCCTTCGCGATCCTCTGGTGCGCCGGCTACGCCGCGTTCTACTCGACCTTCCGCACACAGCTCGAGCGGCTCTCCGACCGGTAGCCGAAACCCGGCCGGTCCGTCCGCGGGAGCGGGCCGTACGATGAGGACGTGGAGCTGAGCCAGCGCAAGCTCGAGATCCTGCGACGCGTGGTCGAGGAGTACGTCGCGACCGGTCAGCCGGTCGGCTCGAAGATGCTCGTCGAACGACCGGGCGGTCTCGAGGTCTCGTCGTCCACGGTCAGAAGCGAGCTCTTCGAACTCGAGGCGATCGGTCTTCTCACGCACCCGCACACGTCTGCCGGACGCGTCCCGACGCAGAGCGGCTACCGCGTGTACACCGAGGGGCTCGTCGGCGGCATCGACGGGCGCCCCGGCCCGTTCCCGCTCGATCTGACCGCCATGCGCAACGAGCTCGAGGAGGCGTTGCGCCAGACGACCGAGGCGCTCTCGGAGACGACACACCTGCTC
The DNA here is from genome assembly GCA_035698965.1 of Gaiella sp. GTDB lineage: Bacteria > Actinomycetota > Thermoleophilia > Gaiellales > Gaiellaceae > Gaiella. The sequence continues at coordinate 4,669 of DASSBI010000122.1, forward strand.
GCGCTCGTCTCGGCGCCGGCGTTCGAGGCCGCAGCGGTGCGGCACGTCGAGGTGCTGCAGCTTCAGTCACACGTCGTGATCGTGGTCGTGATCACGGCGTCGGGCGCGGTCTCCAAGCGCGTCTTCGAGCTCGAGGACGGCGTCGACGCGGGCCTGGTCGACTGGGCGCGTGCGTACCTCGCCGAGACCATCGTCGGGAAGCGGGCGAGCGTGGCGGTCGTCCGCCGAGCCTTCGATGACCCCGGCCTTTCGCTGCGCGAGCGGCGCTTCCTCGAGACGTTGCGCCCGGTCTTCGCCGACGTGGTCGCGACGGCGACCGAGCTCTACGTCGGCGGCGCGGCCGGTCTCGTCGGCGACGCGACCGGCGCCGAACTCGAGGCGTGTCAACGGCTGCTCGAGGTACTCGAGCGCCGCGCGGCTGTGCTCGGGCTCCTGCACGACGCGCTCGATCCTGGGCGGCCCGTCGTGCGTGTCGGGCCCGAGCTCGAGGGCGAGGAGCTCCACGGCACGTCGTACGTCGGGGCGACCTACGGGCTTCCGAACCGCTCGCTCGGCGCGGTCGGCTTGCTCGGTCCGCTGCGGATGGACTACGAGAAGGCGATCCGCTCGGTGCGCGCCGCGGCCTTCGAGCTCTCCCGGCTCGCAGAGGACGTCTACGGGCCAAGCTGATGGCGACTGCGGAACAGGACTACTACGAGCTCCTCGGCGTGAGCCGCGGCGCAAGCCACGCCGAGATCAAGTCGGCCTTCCGACGGCTCGCGCGCGAGCTCCACCCCGACGTGAGCGAGGAGCCCGACGCCGAGCTCCGATTCCGCGCCGTTGCCGAGGCGTACGAGGTGCTCTCGGATCCCGAGCGCCGGCAGACCTACGACCGGTTCGGCCACGCCGGGTTGCGCGGCGGTGGGTTCTCGCCGATGGATGCGGACTTCGGCAGCCTCTCGGACGTCTTCGCAGCGTTCTTCGGCGAGACGCTCTTCGGGCAGGGGAGGAGCGCCGGGCCACGTCCCGCGCGCGGACCGGACGTCGGCGC
>DASSBI010000123.1:0-13219 GCA_035698965.1 Gaiella sp.
GCCTCGTAGATCGCGGAGAAGACGAACAGCTTGCCGAGGAAGCCGCCCGTCAGCGGGAACCCGGCCATCGAGAGCATGAACCACCACATGCAGACGCCGAGGAACGGGCGTTCCCAGCCGAGCCCGGCGATCGAGTCGAGCGTGACCGCGCGGCGCTGTTCCCGTTCCCGGGCGGCGACGACGAGGAAGGCGCCGACGCTCGCGGCCCCGTACGGCATCAGGTAGAAGAGCAGCGCCGTGCCGCCGTCCGGGTTGTTCGCCGCGATCGCGATCAGCAGGAAGCCCGCGTGGGAGACGGAGGAGTAGGCGAGCAGGCGCTTCACGTCGCGCTGTGCGATCGCAGCGAAATTCCCGATCGCGAGCGAGCAGACCGCGAGCACCGCCACCGCGACCGTCCAGATCTCCGACTGCTCCGGGAAGGCCGTCACGAGGATGCGGAGCATCACGACGAGCGCCGCGATCTTCGTCGCGGCCGACATGTACGCGGTCACCGTCGTCGGCGCGCCCTCGTATACGTCCGGCGTCCACATGTGGAACGGCGCGGCGGAGACCTTGAACGCAAGCCCGGCGAGGATCATAGCCATGCCGGTGACGAAGAGGGGGTCGTCGGCGCCCGTCGCCTGCTGGATCGCCGTGAAGCCGAGCTCGCCCGTCGCGCCGTAGACGAGGGCGCAGCCGAAGAGCAGGATCCCCGAGCCGAAGCTCCCGACGATCAGGTACTTGAGCCCCGCCTCGAGCGACGCGCGCCGGTGGGTGTCGAGGGCGCAGAGGATGTAGAGCGAGATCGACAGCCACTCCAGCGCGAGGAACATCGTCATCAGGTTGGCCGCGGAGACGAAGAACACCATCCCGGCCGTCGCCGCGGCGAGGAGCGCGTAGTACTCACCCACGTGCGAGCGCCGGCCGTCGCGTGCGGAGGCGAGCGTGACGGCGAGGCCTGTGAGCGCGATCAGGATCGCTGCCAGCGCGCCGAGCCGGTCGCGCGTCATCGACTCGACGACGACGGCGGACGGCTCGGGCGAGCGGTCGAACACCACGCCGGCCAGGATCGCCGACGTCACGTACCCGGCGACCGACACCACGACCGAGAAGGCGCGCTCGCCGGCGCGTGGGACGAGGACGGCCCCGAGCAGCGTGACCCCCGCAACCGCGAGGAGCGCGAGCGTGGGGGCGAGCGCGAGCCAGTCGACGGACGGCGTGTCGATCACGGCGCTCCGATCCCCTGCTGGGAGCCGATGAACGTCGCGGGCTGGTCGGCCGGGAACGACCGCTCGGTGATGCCCGCGGGCCACGCGGTGAGCACGGCGAGGACCACGATGAGCGGGACGAGCAGAACGAGCTCGCCGCCGACGAGATCGCCGGCACCCTCGCGCACGGCTGTGCCACGGCGCTCGTGGAGGATGGCCGAGATGAGCCGCAGGGCGTAGAGCGCCGCGAGCACCATCGCGAGGACGCCGATCGCCGCGTACCCCCAGCCGCGGTCGAAGACGCCCGCGAGGATCGTGAACTCGCCCGCGAAGTTCGTCGAACCGGGCACGGCGAGCGTGAACATCCCGAGGACCATCACGAGCGTCGCGAGGATCGGGCGCCCCTTCGCCATCCCGCCGAGCTTCGAGAACTCGCCGGTGCCGGCGCGCGCCTCGATCATCCCGGCGAGGAGGAAGAAGCCCGCCGAGACGAGGCCGTGGTTGACCGAGTGCAATACGGCGCCGTCGAGGCCGAGGTCGTTGACCGCGAAGATGCCGAGCATGATCAGCCCCATCTGCCCCATCGACGAGTACGCGATCACCCCACGGATGTCGGGCTGTCGGAACGCGAGCACCGAGCCGTAGGTCAGGGTCGCGGCGGCGAGCACCAGGACGAGCGTGCGGAAGTCCGCCACGGGCTCGGGGAAGTGGGGCAGCACGACCCAGACCAGCCCGAACACGGCCGTCTTCGACACGAGGCCGGAGAGGACGGCGCTCACCTCGGGCGGCGCTTCGGTGTATGCGATCCGGAGCCAGCCGTGGAACGGCAGGATCGGGGCCCTCACGGCGAGCGCCACGAGAAAGCCGAGGAAGACCCAGTCGTTCGAGCTCGTCCCGAGCTCGGCGAGCGCGAACGTCCCCTGCGAGATCCCGAGCGCGACGACCGACGCGAGCATCAGCAGCGAGCCGGCCATCTCGTAGATGACGAAGGTGAGGGTCGCCTTGACGCGCTGCGGGCCGCCCCAGACGCCGATCAAGACGAAGACCGGGATCAGGAGTGCCTCGAAGAAGACGTAGAACACGATCAGGTCCTGTGCGGCGAACACGCCGACGATCGAGCCGACGAGGAAGAGCATCAGCCCGAAGTAGGCACGCGGGCGCTCGCGCTCCGCCCAGGCGCCGTAGCCGACGACGCACGCGCCGACGACGATCGTCAGGCCGACGAGCCAGAACTGGAACCCGTAAAGGCCGACGGAGTACGAGATCCCGAGCTCGTCGAACCACGAGCGCGACGTTGCGTACTGCGGTACGTCGCTCGAGAAGTCGAAGTTCCGTGCACTGCCGAGCCACAGCCCGACCTCCGCCAGCGCGACGAGGAGCGCGAGGCCGCCCGTCGACTCGCGCGAGAGCGGGAGGACCCAGACGAGGATCGCGCCCACGAGCGGGACGACGATGAGTGCTGTCGTCAGCATCAGCGGACCACCAGGAAGACGAGGGTCAGCACCGCGACGGCGATCGTGAACGCAAGCGCGTACGTCCGGAGTAAGCCGCTCTGGAAGCTCGCGGTCACCGTCGCCCCGCGCAGCGTCCCGTCTGCGACCTCGTCGAGTCCGCCGTGCACCACCGGTGCCTCGACGTCGTCGCGGAGCCGGAGCGCGATCACCTGCGCGGGCCGCGACACGGCGACGTCGTAGAGCTCGTCGAATCCGAGCTTGTGCTCGAGCGCGGTGCGGACGAGACCGTCGGGCACGAGCTCGCGTCCGGCCCGGAACGCCCGCCAGGCGAGATAGATCCCGAGCGAGCCGAGCGCGACCGCGAAGAGGCTCGAGAGCCAGTCCTCGCCGGCGGTCGCCTGGACGAGCGGGGGCACGACGGGCTCGAGCCACGTCTCGAACGGTTCCCAGACCCCCGGGATCGCGAGGAAGCCGACGAACGTCGCGCCGAGTGCGAGGACGCCCACGGGAAGGAGCATCGACCGGGCCCCCTCGCCGTGGTGCTCGCCGTGAGTGCTCGCCGTCACCAGCTCGCTCGGCTGGCCGTGGAAGACGCGGAAGTAGAGGCGGAAGGTGTAGAGGCCGGTCAGCAGCGTGCCGAGCAGTCCTCCGAGGTAGAGCGTCCAACCGAGCACGCCCCCGTACGCGAGCGCCGAGCTGATGATCGCGTCCTTCGACCAGAAGCCGGCGAAGATCGGGATCCCTGCGAGCGCCAGGGAGCCGATCAAGAACGTCCAGCGCGTGTACGGCATCGACTTCGAAAGCCCGCCCATCTTGCGGATGTCCTGCTCACCGCCGAGGTGGTGGATCACGAGCCCGGCGGTGAGAAAGAGGAGCGCCTTGAAGAACGCATGCGTGACGAGGTGGAACATCGCGAACGGGTACGCCCCGATACCCGCGCCGACGAACATGTAGCCGATCTGGCTCATCGTCGAGTAGGCGATCACGCGCTTGATGTCCCACTGGACGAGCGCGATCACGCCGGCCGCCAGCAGGGTCAGGAGACCGAGCACGGCGGCGACGTGCTGGATGTCCGGTGCCGCCTGGAAGATCGCGTGCGTCCGACAGATGAGGTAGACGCCGGCGGTGACCATCGTCGCCGCGTGGATGAGCGCGGAGACGGGCGTCGGGCCCTCCATTGCGTCGGGCAGCCAGGTATGCAGCGGGATCTGGGCCGACTTCGCGACGGCTCCGGCCAGCAGGCCGAGCGCGACGAGCGTCGCGACCGTCTTGGAGAGCTCCCCGCCCTCCGCTGCGTCGAAGACCGTGGCGTAGTCGAGGCTGCCGACCTTCGCGATCACGAGGAACAGCGCGAGCGCCATCGCCGCGTCGCCGACCGTGTTGACCACGAACGCCTTCTTCGCCGCGTCGATCGCGCTCGAGCGGTCCTGGTAGTAGCCGATCAAGAGGTACGACGCGAGCCCGACGAGCCCCCAACCGACGAGCAGCAGGAGCAGGTTGCCGACCATCACGAGCAGCAACATCGCGAAGACGAAGAACGACATGTAGGCGAAGAAGCGCCGTTCCTCGTCCTCGCCGGCCATGTACCCGTTCGAGTAGAGGATGATCAGGCCCCCGACCCCGGAGACGACGAGCATCATCACGAGCGAGAGCGGGTCGACGAGCAGCTCGAGGTTGACCTTGAAGTCGCCGGCGGTCAGCCACGTCCAGGCCGTCGTCGTGACCGCACGATCGTCCGGGCTCCGCCCGAGAGCGTCGACGAAAGCGGTGAGCGCCCCGGCGAAGCCGACGAACGTGGACACGGTCGAGACGGCACCGGCCTGCTTGCGCGTGATCCGCGTTCCGGCGAGCAGGATCGCGAGGAACCCGGCAAGCGGCGCAAGCAGGCAGACCCAGGCCCCAGTGACCACGCCTACCCTCTGAGCTCCGTCAGCGCGTCCACGTCGAGCGCGAGGCGGCGGCGCGCCATCGCGACGATCAACCCGAGGCCGACACACACCTCGGCCGCGGCGACGGCCATCACCGCAAGGGCGAAGATCTGCCCGTCCATCTCACCGAAGAGCCGCGAGAAGCCCACGAACGAGAGGTTCGCGGCGTTGAGCATGATCTCGAGCGAGAGCAGCACGACCAGCGGGCTGCGGCGGAGAAGCACGCCCGCGACGCCGATCGAGAACAGGATCGACGAGATCGCGAGATACCACGGTATGCCGGGACCCATCACGAGTCGGCGTCCTCCATGGAATCTGCGTCGGTTCTTTGCATCCCGAGGACGACGCCGCCGACCGCCGCGATCAGCAGCACGATCGAGGTGATCTCGAACGCGAGCAGATGGTCGGTCAGGAAGACGCGGCCGACCTCGGCGGGCGAGCCGAACGCGGCGGTGATCGACGCCTCGTCCGAGAGGCGGTCGCCCGCGTTGAGCATCAGCGCCACGAAGACGACCGCGAGGAGCGAGGCGGCCGCCATGGCGGATGCCGTCTGGATGAGCCGAGTCCCGCCGGCCCACGGCGCGTCCGCCCGGCCGCCGAGGTACGCGATCACGAAGAGGAACATGACCATCACCGAGCCGGCATAGACGAGGATCTGCGCGGCGGCGACGAACTCCCCCGAGGCGAGGAGGAAGAGCACGGCGAGCGACGCGAGGTTGCCGATGAGCGAGAGGGCGGACGAGAACGGGTTCGCCGCCGTGATCACCCGCAGCCCGGTGGCGACACACGCTCCCGCAGCCAGGAGCCAGACGACCCAGACGAGGAAGTTGCCCATCAGGACGACGACTTGTAGGCGGGGATCGGCGTGTCGTAGAGGTCGGCGTCCTGCACCGGGATCCGCTTGATGGGCTCGGCGAGGAGCATGTCCTTCGTATAGATCAGGTCGTCGCGCGCGTACTCGGACAGCTCGAACTCGTTGCCGAGCGTGATCGCGTCGAACGGGCAGGCAAGCTCGCAGTAGCCGCAGAAGATGCAGCGCGAGAGGTTGATCTCGTAGATCCGCGCGTACCGCTCACCCGCGGAAACACGGTGCTCGGCCGTGTTCTCGGCGGCGACGACGCGGATGCAGTCGGACGGACACGCGGCCGCGCACAGCGAGCACCCGACACACTTCTCGAGCCCGTTCGCGTGCCGATGGAGCCGGTGCCGGCCCCGGAAGCGCGGGTAGACGGGCCGCTTGTACTCCGGGTACTGCTGCGTGATCGGCTGCTTGAAGATGTGCTTGAAGGTGACGCCGAAGCCCTTGAGTGTCCCGAACGGCTGCATGTCAGCGCGTCACCCTAGATGGTTGATCGGTAATGGGGTGATGTCCGGGGGCGTCCCAGACCAGGTCGGGCGCAGCGGCCGGGTGCGGCTCGTACCCGAAGGTACGGGCCGTGCGCGGACGGGGTGATCCGGCGCCGTGTCTGGGGCGCCATCCGGTTCGCGCGGATTGCCGATCGACCATCTAGATCCAGACCACGAGGACGGCCGTCACGACCGCGTTCACGGTCGCGACGGGGAGCAGGGCCTTCCAGCCGAAGCTCATCAGCTGGTCGTAGCGGAGCCGCGGCAGCGTCGTCCGCATCCAGATGAAGACGAAGATGATGACGGCGAGCTTGATCACGAACCAGATCGGCCCGGGAAGCCAGGGGCCGTGCCAGCCGCCCAGGAACAGCGTCACGGCGAGCCCGGAGAGCGTGATCAGGTTGATGTACTCGGACATCGAGTAGAGCCCGAAGCGCATCCCGCCGTACTCGGTGTGGTAGCCCGCGACGAGCTCCTGCTCCGCCTCGGGGAGGTCGAACGGCGCGCGTGCGGTCTCGGCCGTGCCCGCGAGGATGAAGATCACGAATCCGACGATCTGCGGGATCACGTACCAGATATCGGCGCCCTGCGCGGCGACGATGTCGACGAGCGAGAGCGACTTGGCCATGATCACGACCCCGAGCACGGAGAGCGCCAGCGACACCTCGTACGACACGAGCTGCGCGCACGTCCGCATCGAGCCGAGCAGCGCGAACTTCGAGTCGGACGCCCAGCCTCCGATGATGAACCCGTAGATCCCGATCGACCCGATCGCGAACACGAGGAGCAGCGAGATCGACACGTCGGCGACGTAGCCGGTCACCTCGTACCCGCCGATCGTCCAGCCGGGGCCCCACGGGATCACCGAGAAGGTGGTCATCGCCGTGAAAGCGGCGAGGAACGGCCCGAGGATGTAGAGCACGTCGATCGCCGCCGCCGGGAAAAAGCTCTCCTTGCGGATCAGCTTCACGAGGTCGGCGATCGGCTGCAGCGTCCCGAACGGCCCGACACGGTTCGGCCCGTAGCGCAGCTGCATCCGGCCCATCACCTTGCGCTCGATGAGCGTGAGGTAGGCGAAGCCGAAGAGGACGAGGTTGATGACGATCACCGCCTTGATGAGCGAGATCCACCACGGCTCGCCGCTCGAGCCGCTCGCGAGAATCAGCCAGCTCATGCCTTCACCACCTCGACCTCCGCGTGGAGGTCGGCCGCGTGCTCCTCGGCGATGCGCGCGACGCCCTCCACCAGCTTGCGGTCGACGCGGGCACGCAGGTCGACGGAGGTGCCGTTCGAGCGGACCGTGACGACGTCTCCGGTCGAGATGCCGCGCCGGCCGGCGTCACCGCTCGAGAGAGCGATTTCCTCGTCGGGGCGCTGGAACTGCAGCTCGGCGACCCGCTCCACCTGGTGCCCGGAGAAGAGCGGCGTGTACCGGAGAAGGCGGAGCGTGCCGACGAAGTGGCCCTCCGCACGCTGCGTCGCCTCCGCGCCGGGTGCGCGGGAGGGTTCGGGCGCGACGTAGGTCGCGCGCGCCGGGAGCGCGGCGTGCTCGCCGAGCTGCTCGAGGTGCAGTCCGCCGTAGACCCGCGCGGAAAGCTCCTCGAAGACAACGGCGGCGTGGGGCGAGAGCTCGGCGTCGAAGCGGGCTGCGAGCTTCGAGAGCCACGCGAGCTCGTCGGGCACGGGCGGGATCACGGTGCGCCGGAGTCGCTGCAGGCGGCCCTCGAGGTTCATCGAGCTTCCCTCGCGCTCGAGCGAGGCGGTTGCAGGGAGGACGAGATCGGCCCAGCCGACCGCGAGCGAGTGGAACATCGTGATCGCGATCACGGCGTCGGCCTGCTCCGCGAGCGCCCGGACGTCCGGCGATCCGGCCGCCTCGTCGCCGGACACGACGAGCAGGCCGATCGGCTCGGGATCCGACTCGTCGCCATCCGCGGCGGCGGCCCACGCCTCCGAGACGCCGCGCGGGTTCGGGGTCGCGGGCAGATGGAATGCCGCGCACCCGGGCTTGCCGTCGAAGCCGAGCTCGTGGGCCGCCTCGGCCAGCCGTGCGCCGCCGCCCCCGCCAGGGCCCGACCAGACGAGCACGGCGCGATCCGACGCGCGGAGCCGTTTGCCGAGCTCGTGTGCCGGGTCTGTGAGCTCCCGCAGCGCGTCGGCCGCCCCGCCGACGGGCGCACGCACCGACCCGCGCGCGCCGACCGTCACGATCTCGGCGCCTCCGCGGCGCGCCTTCCTGAGCCAGAGGTCGACGGCCGGTGCGCGATCGACGACGTCGTCGTCGCCGACGATCACGACGAGCTCGGCGCCGCCGATCGTCGAGAGGGGCGCACGGAAGGCGTCGAGCGCGGCGGAGGTCGACTCGTCGAGCACCGCGGAGTGGGCGCCGAGGCCGCGCCGGAGCAGCACGCCGAGGCCGTATGCGATCTCGTTCGTCTCCGAGCCGGAGAGCGCCGTCACGATCGATCCCCGCGCGCCGCGGAGCAGCTCCTCGGCGCGGTCGAGAGCGGCGTCCCAGGCGACCGGCTCGAGCCCGAGCGGCCCCCGCTGGAGCGGTTCCCTGACGCGGTCCTCGGCGCGGAGGTGCGGGTACGTGAAGCGGCCCTTGTCGCAGAGCCAGCCGCCGTCGATTTCCGGGTGGTTGCGCGACTGGACGCGCTTGACGGCGCCCTCGCGCGTCGTCGCCCGGATGTTGCAGCCGGCGGGGCAGAGGCCGCACACGGTCGGCACGTCCTGGATCTCCCACGGCCGAGCCTCGAAGCGGTACTGCGTCGAGGTCAGCGCGCCGACCGGGCAGAGCTCGATCACGTTGCCGGAGAACGGCGCGCGGTAGGGGTCTTCGCCGAACGTCGCGATCTCGGAGTACGCGCCGCGGTTCCGCGCGATCAGCTGGTCGTCCTCGGCGACGTCGCTCGAGAACCGCGTGCAGCGGTAGCAGAGGATGCAGCGCTCGCGGTCGAGGGCGATCAGCGGCGAGACCGGGATCGGCTTGTCGAACGTCAGCTTCGCGAAGGTCATGCGGGTCGTGCCGGGCCCGTAGCGGAACGTCAGGTCCTGCAAGGGGCACTCGCCGCCCTTGTCGCAGACGGGGCAGTCGAGCGGATGGTTGACGAGGATGAACTCGAGCGTCCCGTGCTGGCCCACGGCCGCCCGCTTCGACGTCGCCGCGGTGCGGACGACCATGCCGTCCTGTGCGGTGAGCGTGCAGCCGGCCTGGAGCTTCGGGAGCCCCTCGACCTCGACGAGGCACATCCGGCACGCGCCGACGGCCGGGCCGAGGCGCGGCTCGTAGCAGAAGACCGGGATCTCGATGCCCGCCGCCTCCGCCGTCTCCACGAGGCCGGTGCCCTTCGCGACCTCGATCTCGCGATCGTCGATGGTGACCTTGACCGTGTCGGTCACGTTGCGCACCTCGCCTGGTGTCCGACTTTAAGTCGGACACCCTCGCCTGCGGGGCGCGTCGCGTTCACGCCACCACCTCGAGCGGGCGGTGGATCTCGTGCGGGCCGACGTGGGCCTCGTGCACGTCCGTCGGCGCGACGATGCCGTCGAGCGACGAGGCGCCGTGGAAGGGGCAGCGGGCCTCCTCGATGTGCTGGAGGAACTCCTCGCGGAACTTTGCGACGTAGCTCGCCACGGCGATCGCGTCCGAGTCTCCGAGCGGGCAGAGGCAGGTGCCGTTGATCCGGTCGCCGACGTCCAGCAGCAGGTCGAGGTCGGCATGCGTTCCGTGACCCGACTCGATCTTCTGGAGGATTCGGGTCAGCCAGCGGGTGCCCACGCGGCACGGCGTGCACTTGCCGCACGACTCGTGCTCGTAGAACTGCGAGACGCGGACGCCGAGCTGCACCATGCAGCAGCGGTCGTCGAGGACGATGACCGCTGCCGACCCGATCGCGCTTCCCGCCTTGGACAGCGAGTCGAAGTCGAGGGTCACCTTCTCGGCCTCGGACGCGGTCAGGATCGGCGTCGACGATCCGCCCGGGATCACGGCCTTGAGCGTGCGCCCGTCGGCGATCCCGCCGCCGACCTCGTGGATCAGGTCGCGGAGCGGGTAGCCGTGGGGCAGCTCGTAGTTGCCCGGTCGCACGACGTTGCCGGAGAGGGAGAAGACCCGCGTGCCGGTCGAGTCCTCGACTCCGAGCCTCGCGTACTCCGCGCCGCCCATCTCGATGATCGGCGTCACGGTCGTGATCGACTCGACGTTGTTGACCGCGGTCGGCGAGGCGTAGAGGCCCGCGATCGCGGGGAACGGCGGCTTCGTCCGCGGCTGGCCGCGGTAGCCCTCGAGCGACTCGAGCAGCGCGGTCTCCTCACCGCAGATGTACGCGCCGGCGCCCCGGTGGAGGACGATCGTCACGCCGCCGAGCAGCTTCGCCTCGCGCAGCTGCTCGAGCGCCGAGACGAGGATCTCCCATTCGTGCTCGTACTCGCCTCGGATGTAGACGAACACGTGCTGCGACTCGATTCCGCGCGCTGCGATCAGGCAGCCCTCGAGGAAGCGGAAGGGGACGCGAAGCATGATCTCGCGATCCTTGAACGTGCCGGGCTCGGACTCGTCCGCGTTGACGACGAGGTAGTGGGGCCTCGGGTTCTGGTCGGGTTTCGGGACGAAGCTCCACTTGCGGCCCGTCGGGAAGAACGCGCCGCCGCGGCCGCGCAGGCCCGACGCGTCGAGCTCGGCGATGATCTGCTCCGGCGTCATCTCCCGCGCGCGGCGCAGAGCGGTCAGCCCGCCGACCGCCTCGTACGCCGCGAGGTCGGTGATCGCGCCGCCGTCGGTTCCAGCGAAGACAACCTCGGGCCCCGCGCTCATTCGCTGCCCTCCGCGTGTCGGGCTTCAGTCCGGCACCTTTCGCCCCAGAGCGGCCGCGGCGCTCGGACGTGTCCGACTGAAATCGGACCGAGGTAGATCTCCGGAGCCGAGCTCACTCGCCGAGCTCCTTCACGATGCGAGGCACGTCGGCAGCCCGCACGTGCAGGTGATGTCTGTTGTCCACGGCGACGACGGTTGCCCAGCCGCAGCCGCCGAGGCACTCCACGGCGCGGAGCGTGACGTTGCCGTCCTCGGTCGTCTCGCCGACGCCGACCCCGAGCTCGCGCTCGAGCGCCTCCAGCACCTGCTGCGCCCCGGAGACGGCACACGAGACGTTCGTGCACACCTCGACCGAGTGCCGGCCGACGGGCTCGGTGTGAAGCATGTCGTAGAAGGACGCGATCGAGAGGCAGTACGCGGGCGTGAGATCGAGAGCCTCCGCGACCTCCCGCAGCGCTACCTCGGGCAGCCACCCGTCGTGTCGCTCCTGCGCGAGCTGCAGCGCCGGCAGCACCGCGGACAACGAGTCCGGGTACCGCGCGCGCATCTCCTGCACCTCGTCGTGGAAAGTGGCGCTCACCGGTCGACGTCCCCCATGACGGGATCGAGTGACGCCGCGACGGCAATGAGGTCGGCGATCGCGGCGCCGCGCACGCACGTCGCGGTCGCCTGCAGCGCTGCGAGGCTCGGTGCCCGGAACTTCACACGCCACGGCCTCGGGCCGCCGTCCGAGACGAGGTAGCAGCCACACTCGCCGCGCGCCGACTCGACCGCGACGTACACGTGTCCCTCGGGGACGAGGTAGCCCTCGGTGACGATCTTGAAGTGGTGGATGAGCGACTCCATCGAGGTGTGGAGCTCCTCGCGCGGCGGTAGCACGACCTTGCGGTCGTCCGCGATCCACGACTGCCCGCGCAGCTCCTCGAGCCGCGTGACGCACTGGGAGACGATGCGCGCCGACGCGCGCATCTCGTCCATGTGGACCTTGTAGCGGTCGTACACGTCGCCGTTCGGATACACGGGGACGTCGAAGTCGACCTCGTCGTAGGCGAGGTACGGCTCCGCCTTGCGGAGGTCCCAGTCGACGCCGGACCCGCGCAGCATCGGGCCCGACTGGGCGAGCGCGAGCGCGTCCGCGGCGGAAAGGAGCCCGATTCCCTTGGTGCGCTCGAGCCAGATCTTGTTGCGGTCGAGCAGCGCCTCGTAGTCGTTGACCGCCCGCGGCATGTGCCTCGCGAACTCGCGCGCCTGCTCGTAGAAGCCTTCCGGAATGTCCTCGGCGAGCCCGCCGACCTGGAAGTAGCGGGTGTGCATGCGGACGCCGGTGACCATCTCGAAGAGGTCGAGCACCATGTCCCGCTCGCGGAACGCGTACCAGAACATCGAGATGGCGCCCATCTCGAGCGCGGACGTGCCGAGCCAGACGAGGTGCGAGTGGATCCGGTTCAGCTCGGAGAGGCACATCCGCATCCAGGTCGCCTTCTCGGGCGTCTCCAGGCCGAGCAGCTTCTCGATCGCGAGGACGAAGACGAGCTCGTTCGCCTGGAAGGAGAGGTAGTCGATCCGCTCGGGATAGGTGATGCCCTTCCAGTACGTCTTGTGCTCCATCGTCTTCTCGAAGCCGGTGTGGAGGTATCCGATCACCGCCTCGAGCCCGGCGACGTGCTCGCCGTCGAGCTGGACGATCAGGCGGAGGACGCCGTGCGTCGAGGGGTGGTTCGGCCCGAAGTTGACGGTGAGGATGTCGTCGAGGTCGTGCTCTGCGGGGTCGACGTCGAGGATCGTCGGGCACCGCTCGGGGATCCTGGTCCCCTCGTAGATGCGCGTCGTCGGGACGACCGCCATCAGGCCTCCCCCGAGAAGCGGACGGGCTCGCCGCCCAACGGGTAGTCCTTGCGCAGGGGGTGTCCCTCCCAGTCCTCGGGCATCAAGATCCGGACGAGGTACGGGTGCCCGCGGAACACGATCCCGTACAGGTCGTAGGCCTCGCGCTCGTTCCAGTCCGCCGCGGGCCAGACACCGATCACGGAGTCGATCTCCTCGCCGTCGTCGAGCCGCGCCTCGACGCGGAGGCGCGCGGGGTCGTCGGAGAGGCGCAGCAGGTGGTACACGACCGCGAAGCGCGTCTCCTTTGGCGCAGGAACGCGCTCGAAGCCCTGCGATCCCGGCGCGTGGATGTCACGTCCCGCCGGGGTGCCGATGTACCCCGCCACCTGCTTCGCGCCCCAGCCGAGATAGTCGACTCCCGCAACGTCGACGAGGACGTTGTAGCCCTCCACGTCGCGGAGGTGCGTGCACGCCTCCACGATCCTGGCCGGGTCGACGACGAGCGTCGTCTCGCCGTGAGCCTCGACCGTCTCGACGACGCCGGGGACGCCGGCCGGGCTCACTCGGCGACTCCGCGGATCTCGTAGGCGGGCGGCACGCCGGCGCGGATCTTCTCGTGCAGGCGCACGATCCCCTCCATCAGCGCCTCCGGCCGCGGCG
>DASSBI010000124.1:0-2125 GCA_035698965.1 Gaiella sp.
ACGGCGCCTCAAGGAGCGCTACGCCCTGCTGTGGCTCGTGACCGGGCTCGTGCTCCTCGTTCTCTCGGCCTGGCGCGGGGGCCTCAACACGATCGCCGGGTGGCTCGGCGTGTCGGGGTACCCGCCGGCGATCCTGTTCGCGGCGGCGATCATGTTCGTGATCGCCGTCCTCCTCCATTACTCGACGGTCCTCTCGAAGCTGACCGACGACAACGTGCTGCTCGCGCAGGAAGTCGCCCTGCTCCGGACGCGGCTCGACGCGCTGGAGGGAGCGGCGACGCCCGAGATCAGCTCGACGCCGGCGGAGCCACGGGCGAGCTGATCGCAAAGACGTCACCGCGCGTGTCGTCGTCGAGCCAGTTCGCCGCGACGCCGACCCGGTAGACCGCGTCGGCGGGCGGATCGCGATCGACGTAGGAGTGGTCTCGCGTGGTGACGAGCGTCTCGGCGCGGACGTCGCAGCGGTCGACCCCGCGGTCCTCGCAGACCATGTCGGAGAAGCCGCGCGAGGGCGAGGCACGGTAGACGCGGTAGAAGGTGCGCGCGCGCGTGGTCGAGTCGGTCCAGCGGAGCACGTTGGCGTCGCCGACGCGGCGAACCGTGAGGGAGACGACGTCCGAGTCCATCGGGACACCGATGTCGTCGACGACCAGCTCCGGGACGACGTAGCTCGCCCCCGGGCCGTGCTGGACGCGAAACTGCGACGCCTGCAGGAGCACGACGATCGGGACGACGGCGAGGAACGCGACGACGGCTACCGTCGGATAGAGGCGCGGCCGGCGCCCGGGATCCGGCGCGAGCCGCGGCCCCATCCGGTCGACGAACGTCGGGACGAGCAGCGGGACCGACGCGGCGAGCAGGACGAACGCCGGGAGCGCGGGCATGATCAGCCGCCAGAAGCTTCCCGACTCGACGGTCGCGACGTCTGCGGCGCCCTTCACGACCACGTACCCGAGCAGCCAGGTGAGGAAGAGCCCCGCGGCCGGGACAGACCGTCGCGCGACGGCGATCGCTCCCGCCAGCGGCAGGAACTGGAGCACGCGCGCGCTCCACGTGAACTCGCGGATGTTCGACATGTTCTCGCGCCACGTGTCGAGGTCGAGGTGCACCGTGCGGTCGAGCCAGCTGGTGGCGGACACCATGACCGGGTCGTCGATCCCTGCCGCCAGCCGGGTCGCCTCCCCCTGGGCGAAGAGCGGCACCTCGCCGAGACCGCGGGCCTTCCAGATCGTCAGCGCGAGCAGTGCCGGAGCCAGCGACACGAGGAAGAGCGGCAGGTGCGTCCAGCGGCGGGCGAGGGCGAGCGCGACGAGCGGCCCTCCGATGAACAGCGCGTTGGCCGGCTTGAAGGCGAGCGCAACGCCCGCGAACGTCCCCGCGAGCACCGCCTCTCGGTACGCGAAGGCGCGCAGCGCGCGAATGGTGAACGCGACCGAGACGAGCACCGCGACGACCGAGGGGAAGTCGGCCTGTTGCGTCAGCCCGAGCGCCTGCGGGAGGAACTGGTCGACCCAGGAGTCGTGGTAGCGCTGGACGAAGTAGGGAATCGCGACGAACGGCGCCACCGCGAACGCCGCCGCGCACCACACGCCGGCGAGACGCCCGGCGATTCGGGCGCCGATGTCGTAGACCGCGAGCGTCGCGATCGGTGCGAGCACGCCCACCTGCAGCACGGTCGTCAGCGGCAGGAGCTGCACCGAGCTCGACCCCGTGATCCACGTGAGGGGCGCGAGCAGCATCGGCCAGCCGTGGCCGGTCAAGGCGTAGCCCATCATTCCCTTCCCGAGGAGCCACCCCGCGGTGACGAGCCAGATCTGGTCGCCCCCCTGGTAGGTCAGCCAGCCGTTCGAGTTGACGGAGAAGAAGAGCGCGACCGTGGCGAGGACCTGGAAGGCGACGATTGCGACGACCGCGACGACGACGTGCCGCGCAACGGCATCCGCCGCTCGGCCCAGCCGGGTGAACACCGGATTCGGACGGGCCACGGCCGCCGTCGCGCTCACGTCTCGCGGCTCTCCCGGTACCAGGCGACCGTGCGGGCGAGACCCTCCTCCAGTGGCACCGCGGCCGTGAACCCGAAGAGCTCCTCGGCGCGGGTCGTGTCGAGCCTGCGGCGCGGCTGCCC
>DASSBI010000125.1:0-6202 GCA_035698965.1 Gaiella sp.
GTCGCCGAAGTCGTAGGCGAGCTCGCCGCGTGTGAGGCTCGGGCAGGCGGCCGGCTCGACGGCGATCACGCGCACGTCGGCGCCGCCGCGGAGCTTCTCGCCGATGAACGGGAACACGAGCCCCGCGAAGTTCGAGCCGCCTCCGGTGCAGCCGATCAGGACATCCGGGTAGGCGTCGGCGACGTCCATCTGTGCCAGCGCCTCCTCGCCGATTACCGTCTGATGGAGCAGCACGTGGTTCAGGACGGAGCCGAGCGCGTACTTCGTATCGTCGCGCTGCGCAGCCTGCTCGACCGCCTCCGAGATGGCCATCCCAAGGCTCCCGGTGGAATCCGGATGCTCGGCGAGGATCGCGCGGCCGGAGGCCGTCTCCTCGGACGGGCTCGGGACGCACCGCGCGCCGAACACCTCCATCAGCGCGCGTCGGTACGGCTTCTGGTCGTACGAGATGCGCACCATGTAGACGTCGATCTCGAGCCCGAAGAGCGAGCCTGCAAAGGCGAGCGACGATCCCCACTGGCCCGCGCCCGTCTCGGTCGTGATCCGCTTGACGCCCTCACGCGCGTTGTAGAACGCCTGCGCGACGGCGGTGTTCGGCTTGTGGCTCCCGGTCGGAGAGACTCCTTCGTACTTGTAGAAGATCCGCGCGGGGGTATCGAGCGCCTGCTCGAGCCGTCTCGCGCGGTAGAGCGGCGTCGGGCGCCACTGCCGATAGACGGCCCGAACCTCCTCCGGGATCGCGATGCGCTCCTCGGACGAGACCTCCTGCAGGATCACCTCCATCGGAAAAAGCGGCGCGAGGTCGTCGGGCCCGACGGGATTCCCCGTGCCCGGATGGAGCACGGGCGCCGGCGGCTCCGGAAGGTCGGCCGCGACGTTGTACCACGCCTCCGGCAGCTTGCTCTCGTCCAGCGTGTACTTCACGGTCTCGCCCACGACGGCTCCTTCCGGTCGGTCTGCAGGGAACTATGACCGCTGCGGCTCCAAGACCGGGCCGCGTGCGTGGCTTCAGCCTCGCGCTCCTTGGGTCGAACCAAGAGGGGCGAGGCTGAAGTCACGCCCCTTGCTCAGAGCTGGTCGCGGATAGAGACGAGATCGTCGTCCTTCACCGCGTACTCGCCGAAGCTCTCCTGCAGCTCGATCGCCTTCCGCGCATGGTCGAGCGCGATGTCCGGACGGCCGGCCCGCGCGTGCGCGCAGGCGAGGTTGTAGTGCGTCCCCGCGTGGTCGGGCGTCTCGGCCAGATGCCGCTCGAGCACCTCGATCGCCTTGTCCCACTCCTCGTCCGGCCAGAACTGGAGTGCCTCGGCGGACCGCTCCCACGTCGACGGCGTGAACGCTTCGCCCGGCTTCGCGCCGACGACGAGGATCGTCGTGCCTTCCTCGCCGACCGCGCCGCGCTTCACCGACGGGTCGGCGACGTGCACCAGCGTTCCCGCCGGGCCGTCGATCGCTTCGCCGTCCAGCGTGAACGTCGCGCGTCCGGTCAACACGATGTAGAGCTCCTCGTGGGCCTGGCCGCTTGCCTCCTCGTGCTCGCCGATGATCTGGCCGCCGTCCTCGGTCGCTGTCCACGCGTTGACGCCGAACGACGAGACCCCGAGGGTCCGCCGGATCGTGTGCCACCGGGCCTGGCCCGGGATAGGCGGCGTCGCCAGCTCGTCGAGTGTCGTCACGCCGTACCGCTCGCTCATGTCGCCTCCCGTAGTCGCTCGAGCACGACCGGGTCGATCGCGTCATCGCCCTCTACCCGCTCCTCGAGATTCTCGACCCCCGCCCACGCGGCGAGGCTCGGATGGCCTGCACGCGCGAGCCGTTCGTCGAGCTCGGCGCGGAGCGCGTCGTCGACCGGGATCCAGTCCTGCCGTGGCGTCGTGCCAAAGAGGAGGTCGTGGAGCCGATGGATCCGCCGCAGCTCGACGAGGGGGTCAGGGTGGTCGTCGACGCGAAGATCGACGAGCGTGTCCGACAGGCTCGCATAGCCGCCGTCGCGCTCGACGACGAGCAGCGCCGCCGACTGCCGGCCGCGGCTGTCGCCGCCCGCCGCCTCGGCGGCGTCGAGACAGTCGATGAGGCGCTCGGCGAGCGGGCGCCCGCCGGTCGCGTCGAAGGTCTCTGCGAGCGCGTCGACCGTGTCGCCGGAGACGAGGATGTTCCCCTGCGCGGCGTAGCCCGAGCCGGTGCGGCCGCCCGCCCACGCATGGCACTCCTCACCGGTGAACGTCGCCGCGCGACCCTCGCCGTCGACGATCCCGAGCTGTCGCAGCGCGCGCTCGCCGTCCGCGGCGGTGAGCCGCTCGACCACCTCCTCGGCCGAGAACCCTTCGCGCAGCAGCTCGAGCCCCTCCGGCCCGTAGCGCGGGTTTGCGTACGACTGCGTGGCGATCGCACCCACGTGCGGCGCGGCCCACGGCACGACCGATCCCACGGCCAGGAACTTCGACTGCGTCGCGACTCCCCACTGGCCCGCAGCGAGGTCGCACGCGCAGATGGAATACGTCGCGACCGTCTCAGCCATAGGTCAGCTCGGGCAGGTCGAGGTCGAGGAGCGCCGGGTCGGAGACCAGGACGCACGCCACCTCCGGTCGCGCGAGAGCGCGCGCGACTCCCGCCACGTCGCTCGCCCGGACGACCACCGGCACGCCGCCGGCATGGGCGGAGCGGAGCGCCTCCAGGTCCTCGACCCCGTCCAGGACGAGCGCTTCTGCGACGTCGATGGTGCCTTCCAGCGCGATCGCGGGGACCCGCCGCCCCGTCGCGCCGAACCAGCGCTCGGGCATCACAGGGTCAGAGTCTCGCCCGGGGCCGGGGCGAGCAGCTCGACCCCCGCCGGGAGAAGCGGGCGAAGGGCGTCCGGTGTGCCCGTCAGCAGCGGGAACGTCCCGTAGTGCGACGGGACGATGCGGCTCGCGCCGACGAGCTCGGCGGCGAGGGCCGCCTCGTCGGGCCCCATGGTGTAGTGGTCGCCGATCGGCAGCACCGCGACGTCTGGCGCGTAGAGGCGCTTGATCAGCGCCATGTCACCGAACACGTTCGTGTCCCCGGCGAAGTAGACCGTTGGCCCGTCCTCCTGGCGCAGGACGACGCCGGTCGACTCGCCGGTGTAGAGAATGGCGCCGTTGTGCCACGTGCTGGACGAGTGATTCGCGTCGGTCAGCGTCACGCGGACGCCGGCGAACGAGACGGTGCCTCCCTTGTTCGGCGATTGCCGGCTGTCCTCGGGAAGGCCCTCGCTCGTGGAGAGCCAGTCGCGCAGCTCGACCTGCGCCACGACGGGGCACTCGAACCGCTTCGCGATGGCGACGGCGTCGCCGACGTGGTCGCCGTGACCGTGGGTGACGATGACGAGGTCGCAGCGCTCGGGCTCCCGCTCCGCGTCCGGGCACTTCGGGTTCCCGTCCAGGAACGGGTCGACGTACACGCGCGTGCCGGCCTCCGTGTCCACCCGGAACGCCGCGTGACCGAGCCAGGTGAGTGTGGTAGCCATAGCCCGAGCCTAGCGCCTCGAAAGCAGCCTCCCGAGGAACAGCAAGAACGATCAAGCGCCGGTCGCCCGGTGGCGTGCAGGCTGGCGACATGGCACTCCAGCTGATGGACACGTTCGCGACATTCGTCGATTCACTTGCGGAGAGCCTCGACGACCACGACGCCGGCGGCGAGGACCTCGCCGCACGCGCCTATCTGTCCCGTTTCCATTTCGACCGGCTCGTCACGAGCACCGCCGGCGAGACACCGGCAAGATTGCGCCGGCGGGTGCTGCTCGAGCGGGCCGCGTTTCGTCTCGTCACGAGTGACTCGACCGTGCTCGAGGTCGCGCTCGAGGCAGGCTACGGCTCGAACGAGGCGTTCACCCGCGCATTTCGCCGTGCCTACGGCGTCGCACCTGCCGCCTGGCGGACAACACCCGGCCAGATCCGGCTCGAGAGCCGGAACGGCGTCCACTTCCACCCACCGGGCGGTCTCCGGCTGCCCCCGAGAGACGAGGTGAGCTCCATGGACCTGATGACGAAGATGGTCGAGCACCATGTCTGGCTCGTCGGCGAGATCGTCGAGCGCGCCGCGACACTTCCGGAAGAGAGCCTCGACGCGCCGATCGAGGTGTCGGTCGAGGGCGTCGACGACGATCCCACGCTGCGCTCGCTCCTTTCGCGGCTCGTCGGCCAGATGGACATGTGGAACGCGGCGCTCGAGAGCCGCGCGTACGACTTCGGCGTCGAGCGCGACGAGAGCATCGCGTCGATCCGCGCGCGGCTGGGCGAGGCCGGCCCGGCATTCGTGGCGCATGCCCGGGAGGTGATCGGCGCCAACCGGCTCGACGAGACGTTCGTCGACGCGATCTGCGAACCGCCCGAGGTGTTCACCTACGGCGGCATGCTCGCGCACGTGCTCACCTTCGCCGCCCACCGCCGCACGCTCGCGATCGGCGCGCTCCATTCCGCCGGGATCACCGACCTCGGCGCCGGCGACCCGATGCGCTGGGTCGCCGAACGGGCCGCATAGCATCGATACACGGACGAGGGATCGCGCGTGCGCCGTCGGGGAGCCGATTTTCCGAGGGCGGACGTCGTGTCACCGGGCACGGCGGCAATCGAGAGGGGAAGCAATGAAGAGCCGAAAGGGCATGGCTTTCGTCGTCGTCGCCTTCGTCGCGCTCGTCGGCGCAGCACAGAGCGCCGCGGGGCCGTCGACCGTCACGACCGGGTACACCGTCGGGCCGCTGGCAGTCCCCGGCGCGTCGACTGGTCTCGTGCTGAACGGCGACTCGGTCACGGTCACCGCAACCGGCACCGTCTGCCCGGGGACCGGGTGGTGCTTCGGGCCGGGCGGGGACGCGTCGGTCGACACGACGCAAAGCGGATTCGGCGGGTTCGTCGCCCCGGGCGCCCCGGCGTGGGGCCTCGTCGGCAGGGTCGGCTCCGGCCCGTGGGTGCAGGTCGGCAGCGGGCCGACCACGCTCTCCGGGACGGGCGAGCTCGTCTTCGCCGTCAACGACGACCTGTTCTGGGACAACGCGGGCAGCTTCACCGTGACCGTCTCGTACGAGTGCTGGCCCGGCTGGGGCTACGGCGACGAGAAGCACACGCACTGCGGCCCGCCCGGCCTCGCCGACAAGGACACGTCGGCGGCGGGACCTACGCTGAACGGCAACGCGAACGGTCACGCCGAGGACGCGACGCCGGCCGAGCCCGGCGCGAATGGAAACGGCAAGGCGAACGGCCACACGAAGTAGCTCTCGAGGACTGGGCAGCCCGGGCGCCACACGACCCCGGGCTGCCCGGATCGCCGTCACGTCTGGATTCGGTGAGCTCGACGGGCCCGGCACGTCGGCGCTGCGCAGGCAGGCCCGCGAGGACTAGCGGGCCGCCGAGCGTCGCCGACGCGCGTGACGCGGCTCGACGCGTACGCGCTGGTCGCGTTCCTCGCAGGCGGCCCGGCCGCCCCGCAGGTTCGGGCTGTTCTTCGCGAGGGCGACGCGGCGGCCGCGACGGCCAACCTCGTCGAGGTGCTCGACGTCACGCAGCGCATGCGCAACGTTCCCGTCGCGCGGACGATGGAGATCCTGGAGCCACTGCTCGCCGGGCCGCTCACCGCGGTTCCGCTCGAGACGGCGACCGCACGGCGTGCCGCAGAGCTCCGCGCGGCGTACTACCACCGCTCGTCGCGGCCCATCTCGTTCGCGGACGCGGTCCTGCTCGCCTCGGCCAGCGAGGGTGACCGGATCGCGACCGCCGACCCGGACGTGCTCGTCGTCGCCCGCAGCGAAGGCATCCAGACGATCGAGCTGCCGGGCTAGGGCTAGAAGGGCAGCGAGGCGGCGGCGTCACTCGCGAGGTCGACGAGCGGCTGCACGAAGAAGAACGAGCCGATCGTGATGACGAGCGCGGCGCCGACCGCCGTCTCCAGCAGCGGGTCACGCGGCGGCGAGCCGCCCGCGGCGATGACGGCGCCCGTCGCGGGGGCCTCACCCGAGCGCATGTAGAGCGCCCGCACGACGTTCAGGTAGTACGCGAGCGAGAGCGCGGTCGCGAGCACGCCGATCACGACGAGCCACCACCAGCCCGCCTCGTAGATCGCGGAGAAGACGAACAGCTTGCCGAGGAAGCCGCCCGTCAGCGGGAACCCGGCCATCGAGAGCATGAACCACCACATGCAGACGCCGAGGAACGGGCGTTCCCAGCCGAGCCCGGCGATCGAGTCGAGC
>DASSBI010000126.1:0-7915 GCA_035698965.1 Gaiella sp.
TCACGGGAGAGAGGAGTCCCAGATGCGTGGCATGCCTGCTGTTGACGACCTGATCACCGCCGAGGGCTACGAGCTGTTGCGCTCGGAGCTCTTGACGCTGCGGACCAGCGGCCGGGCCGAGATGAGCGAGCGACTCCGAGAAGCGCGCGCAGACGGGCAGGCCGATGACAACCCCGCGCTGTTCGACGCCTTCGAAGAGCAGGCCCAGCTGGAAAGGCGCATCGCCGTGCTCGAAGAGAGGCTGTCGGGAGCGCGGATTGCTGAGCCGAACGACGACGGCAGCGTCGGCATCGGCAGCGCCGTGCGCCTTCGTGGCCTCGAGGCGGACGATATCGTCGAGTACAAGCTCGTCGGCGCAATCGAGGGGAGTCTTGGCCAGGGCCG
Source organism: Gaiella sp. (assembly GCA_035698965.1). Classification (GTDB taxonomy): domain Bacteria; phylum Actinomycetota; class Thermoleophilia; order Gaiellales; family Gaiellaceae; genus Gaiella. The sequence goes on from DASSBI010000126.1 coordinate 385, forward strand.
CGTCTCTGTCGACGCCCCGGTCGGACGGGCGCTGATCGGCGCTGCCGCAGGTGACGTCGTGAACGTCACCTCTCCTCGCGGCGAGCTGCGGTTGGAGGTGATCAGCGTCGAGACGCCCGCGCTGCCGAGGAGAAAGGCAGCGTGATGACATCGCACGGCAGGTGGCCCGAGAACGAAGGCAGCGCGATGGCCGTGTGCGGCGGGTGGCGCGAATCGACGTTACGCCGGCACGAGTTCAGCTGCCGAGTCTGCGGCTACGGCATCGTCTGCTCGGTCCTGCCGCCCAAGTGCCCAATGTGTCAGGCGGTCGAGCCCTGGATCGAGCCCGACCGGGCCCGGGACGCAGCCGCCGCGCGCAAGTACGTCTTCGGGTAGCCGGTTGGCACGGACTGGCGACAAAGGGTCATCGGGTCTCGCTCGCTTCCTCCGCGAGGAGCTCGGCGAGCACGACCGCATCGTTGTGCTCGGTGTCGCGCGCGCCGTAGACGAGAGTCACCGTTCCGCGTCGCGCCCGGCCGCGCAGCTCTCGCAGCTTGTCGTGCTGAGCGCCGAGCTCGGAGCGATAGCGTTGCTGGAACTCCTCGAACTTCGCGGGATCGTGAGCGAACCAGCGCCGCAGCTCGCTGCTCGGCGCGAGCTCCTGCGCCCACTCGTCGAGGTGCGCCGCCTCCTTCGACACGCCGCGCGGCCAGAGCCGGTCGATCAGCACCCGGTACCCGTCAGACGCATCGGGCGCCTCGTAGGCGCGCCTGAGCTGGATGCTCACGGTTTCGGCCCGACTCTCGAGGGCGTGCGAACGTTCGCGACCGGGCGTGTCATCGCGTGACACCGGCCGCCGCGTTCAGCGACGAGACCTTTGCCTCCAACCCGCCGAGCAGCGAGGCGAAGGAAGCGATGAACTTTGCGATCGCGTCGGTTTCGAGCTTCTCGACGACGTCGTGGTAGTCGACCCCCGCGTCCGCGAGCCGCTCCATCACCAGCTGCGCCTCTCCGAGCCCGTGTTCGAGCGTCGGCGCGACCACGCCGTGTTCCCGGAAGGCGCGCAACGTCGCCTCCGGCATCGTGTTCACCGTTTCGGGCCCGATCAGCTCCTCGATGTAGAGCACGTCGCGGTAGTCCGGGTTCTTGGTCGAAGTTGACGCCCACAGGCAACGCTGCGGGTGCGCTCCCGCCGCGGCCAGCTCCCGCCAGAGGGCGTTCTCCGACGAGAAGATCTCGCGGTAGCGTGCATAGGCAAGCTTCGCATTCGCGATCCCGAGCTGTCCTTTCAGCGCCCGCGGTGCGCCCAGCTGATCCAGCCTGCGGTCGGTCTCCGTGTCAACCCGCGAGACGAAGAAGCTCGCGACGGAGTGCACGCGCGCGAGGTCGCCGCCCGCTGCCCGAAGCCGGACGAGTCCCTTCAGAAACGCGTCAGCGATCTGGACGTAACGCTCGATCGAGAAGATCAACGTGACGTTGATCGAGCGGCCAGCGGCGATCGAGTCCTCAATCGCCACGACGCCGGCCGCCGTGGCGGGGATCTTCACGTACGCGTTCGGACGGCCGATCGCCGCGTGCAACGCGTCCGCCTCCGCCGACTGGACGGCACTGTCGTCGGCGAAATTCGGGTCGACCTCGATCGAGACGTAGCCGTCCCGACCCCGAGTCTGTTCCCACACCGGCCGTAACACGTCGCAGGCAGCGGCGACGTCGGCACACGCGAGCGCCAGGAACAGATCCTTCGGTACGAGGCCGGACGGCACGAGCTCACGCAACTGCTCGTCGTACGCCTCGCTGTTTGCGAGCGCCTTCTCGAAGATCGTCGGGTTCGAGGTGACGCCGACGACGGAATCCTCGCGGATGAGCCGTGCGAGCTCGCCGCTCTCGAGCAGGTCCCGCGAGAGGTAGTCGATCCAGACGGACTGCCCGAGCTCGCTCAAGCGACGAAGTGGGGAGACAGCTTCGGCCATCAGCGCACCCGCTCGCCGAGCGCACCGGATGTGAACGGCTCTCCGGCCTGGATCAGATCGCGCGCAGCGTCGACCTCGCCGAAGAGATTCCAGAGCAGGACCCCACGAGGACGGCGCTCACCGTCGAGGTAGTAGATCGTCCCCTGGGCGCCGAGCTCGTCGACGTCGGTAAGCGTGTCGAGCCGTGAGTCGAGCTCGCCGACTGCCTCGTAACCGAGATCGAACAGATCGGAGTAGAAGAACGGCAGGTGCTCGTATGCCTCGAGAGCGCCTGCCATGTTCGCGCCCACCCGTCTGCCGTGGCTCTTGGCATGATCCTCGTGTTCCACGCGCCGTTCACCCCCGAGCGCAGCATCGGGGAACCGAGCGACATCGCCGGCGGCAAACACGTCCTCGCGGCCGCCTATGCGGCCGAAGGCGTCGACGATGATCCCGTTCCCGACCGGAAGACCGACATCTTCCGCGAGCTCGATGTTCGGCTCGATTCCCAGCCCGGCGACAACCACGTCCGCCGCAAGCGTCCGGCCATCCTCAAGCGTCACGCGACCCCTCTCGATGCCGCTGACCGAAACACCGGTCAAGACCTCGGCGCCGTGTTCACGGTAGTAGTCGTTGAGCGCCTCGGACAACGATGCCGGGAAGATGCGAGCGTTGATTCCGGACTCCGGGAACACCATCGTGACGGGCGTCTCGTTGAGGGCGAGCGCGGCTGCGATCTCGGAGCCGATGAAGCCGCCGCCGATCACGACCACCCGTGCGCCGGCATCGGCGAGCAACCGGAGGCGGTGATAGTTGTCGAGCGTACGAAAGTAGATGACCTCGTCATCGTCGAAGGGGAGCCGGCGTGGCCGCCCGCCCGTCGCGAGCAGCAGCTTCTCGTAGCCGTACGCTGTGCCGGCGTCGTCCGTCGCGGTGCGTCCATCGAGGTCGATCTCGATGATCCGCCGGCCGAGCCGCTCCCGGACGCCGAGGTCGGCGGTCAAGCGCCAGATCGTGCTCTCCGCGTCGCCCTTCCAGAGTGACTTCGAAAGCGGCGGCCGCGCGTACGGCGCGTGCCGCTCGGCCGACACGAGCAGAACCGCATCGGGGTCAGGGTCGACATCGAGTATTCCCCTGCAGGCCGCATCGCCCGTCAAGCCGCCGCCGACGATCAGGTACCTCGTCTCAATCACTACTCTCCACCTCTTCCGTGTGCGTCCACAGGTTGCGTTCGGTCTCGGTGCGGCATTCGCGCCGCTCGGCGTAGTCACCGAGCCCGTCGGCTCCCCGGTCGACGGCTGCTCCACATCGGGGGTGAATGCCAGCAGTCGTGATTCTCCTTCCCTCGGATCGAGCCGCGTGTCGAGCCGGCTCGCCTGCCCGACCGCAGTGGCAGTGATATCCACGGTATGCGGAGGCCCGTGGCCGCACCACCCGTCGCTCCGCCGAAGCGGCGGCGATGGAGTGAGCGTTCGCTCACAGACTCGGGCGGACGGCCGCCATGCCATCCCGACTCGGGCACCGAGACGTGCATGGCGAGGAAGCCCCGAGAACACGACGTCCATGTGGACGGGTGCGTCGTGGACCAAGCTGACTCGCTCGGGACTTGGGCTACAGCGGCAGCTCGCCGCGCAGGGCCGCGGTGTAGCGGGCGATGCTCCGGCGCACCGCGTCCTTTGCGTCCGCCGGCACGATCCTGTCCCACCACGCGCCGTAGATCCGCTCGAACGGCCACGGCTCGAGCGCCGCGCCGATCCGCTCCACCTCGCCCGCGGGAAGCGGGACGAGGTTCGGATAGCTCCACATGAACGAGACGTTCCGGTCCGGCAGCGCCATCACGATGTCGCCCGAGAGCAGCACGCCGCGGCCGCCGGACCCACCGGGCCAGTGCAGCACCGTCCCACCCGGGAAGTGACCTCCGAGCCGGAGGAGCGTCAGCCCGCCGGGCAGCTCACGGGTACCGCCGTCCCAGTGCTCGATGGCCGGGTCGGGCCGCGTCACCCACTCGGCATCCGCCGCGTGCAGCAGCACGGGCACGCCGCCGAGCGCCTCGCTCCACGCGCTCGCGGCGCCGTAGTAGTGCGGATGCGAGATCGCGATCGCGCTCGCACCGCCGCGCTCACGCACGGCAGCGACGGCGTCGTCGGCGGCAACGGGGATCATGTCCCAGAGGACGTTCCCCGCGCCCGTCTCGACGAGCAGCAGCCGTTGCCCGATCGCGAACGACGGCTCCAGCCCGATCCCGGTCAACCCAGGCTCGTGCTCGCGGAGCTCGGACGAGCGACCGTCGAGGATCTCCTCCGGCGTCGTCCAGCGCTGCCCGTCCGCTGGGACCCACTGCCGGTCGTCCTCGCAGATCGGGCACGCGGCGGGCGGGTCGTCCGCGTCCGGGAACCAGGCGCCGCAGGTCGCGCAGACCGGTGTCACCGCGCGAAGCGGTAGATCGTGCCGCCGCCGGAAACCGCGTAGAGCGTCGCGCCGTCGAGGCTCTCGCCGAACGAGGTCAGCTGAGCGACCTTGACGGGCTCCCTGCGCAGAGCGCCGCCACGCGCCGGAATGCTCCAGATCGTCCCGCTGCAGTAGTCGCCGAAGACGTAGCGTCCCTTGAGGCGGGGTACCGAGTTGCCGCGGTAGACGAAGCCGCCGGTGACCGAGCAGCCTGCGGCGTGGGTGTACTGCGCGATCGGCTGAATCAACGTGCCGGGGCCGAGCGTCGCGTCGGAGAAGCGGCTGCGCCCCTCGTAGACGTTCCAGCCGAAGTTGACGAGCCCGGTCGTCGCGCGCGGCAGCCGGTCGATCTCCTCGATCTCGCCCTGTCCGACGTCGCCGATCCAGAGGTCGCCGGTGGCGCGGTCGAAGCTGTACCGCCACGGGTTGCGCAGACCGATCGCGACGAGCTCGGGCTTGGGCTTCGCCTGCCGCACGTCGAGCCGGAACATCTTCCCGAGCAGCGTATCCCGGTTCTGCGCGCGGTTCTCGGGGTCACCGCCCGAGCCGCCGTCTCCGAGACCGACCCAGAGCTTCCCGTCGGGCCCGAACTCGAGGTTTCCACCGTTGTGGTTGGCGTACGGCTGCTCGACCCGAAGGATCTCCTGCGCGCTCCTCGGCAGCGCACGGCCGTTCGCCACGCGGTAGCGGACGATCCTCGTCGACCCCGCCGCGACAAGCGCGTCGCCCCGCGCCGTGTAGTTCACGTAGAAGGTTCGGTCGCGTGCGTAGCGGGGCGAGAAGGCGAGCCCGAGGAGCCCCTGCTCGCCGCCTGCGACGACGAGTGAGCGGATGTCGAGGAACGTCCCGCGCACCCGCCCGCCCTGCAGGATCCGGATGCGTCCCGGCTGCTCGACCACGTACAGGCGGTTGGGCTCGCCCGGCGCCTGGACGACGTCGACGGGGCTCTGGAGCCCACGGACGACGACGGCGAGCTTCGGCGTGGCCGCCTCCGCCGCGCATGCCGCCGTGACAGCCGTCGCAGCCACGAGCGTCACCAGAGCGAGCAGGACCCCGCGCACCGTGGTCTCAGGGTATCCGTCGGGGTAGGCTCCGCCGCGGCGTGAAGATCATCGTCGTCGGGGCGGGGCAGGTCGGGTCGACGATCGTCGAGGCGCTGCACAACGAGCACGACCTCACGGTGCTCGACACCGTTCGCGAACGGCTCGAGCCCCTCGCCTACCGCTACGACATCGTCACGATCGAGGCGAACGGCGCGAGCCGGCGCGCGATCCAGCAGGCAGGGACGAGCGGCGCAGACCTCTTCATCGCGTGCACCTCGAGAGACGAGGTCAACCTCGTCGCCTGCTCGTTCGCCCGGGCCGAGGCGCCCCGGGCGACGATCGTGATCCGAACCTCGAACGTCGAGTACATCGACCTCTGGCGCGAGGGGCGCCTCGACGTCGACTTCGCCGTCTCGTCCGAGCTCGAGACCGCACGGGCCGTCGCGCGCTCGATCGGGATGCCCTCGGCGCGGCAGACCGACGTCTTCGCCGACGGCCAGGTGGAGATCGTCGAGTTCGAGATCCCGGTCGGCGCCGATCCCGCCGTCGTCGGCCGCCCGCTCCGCGAGGCGCGAATCCCCGAGGACTCACGCGTCCTCGCGCGGATCCGCGGCTCGTCGCTAACGCTTCCGGGCGGCGGCGACACCATCGCGGAGGGCGACCGGATCGTCGTTATCGGCTCGCCGAGCGCGGCTCGCACGTGGGGTTCCCTGCTCGCGCCCGGCGCGGGCGCGGTCGAGGACGTCGTGGTCTTCGGCGGCGGCCCGGTGGGCGCGGCGATCGCGCGGACGCTCTCCGAGCAGGGGATCGGCGTGCGCGTGATCGAGCCTGTGCTCGAACGCGCGCGGGAGGTCGCCGAGCAGCTACCCCGCTGCCGGATCTACAACGCCACCGGCATCGACGCGGATTTCCTCGAACGCGAGCGGATCGGGCGCGCGCAGGCGGCCGTGTTCGCAATCCGCGAGGACGCGATGAACCACTACGCGGCGACCCTCGCCCGGGTCCACGGCGTCGGGTTCACGATCGCCGTCGTCCACGACACGATCTCGACCGAGGTCTACGAGCTCTCCGGCGTCGACGTCACGATCAACCCACGCACCGTCACGGCCGACGAGATCGTGCGATTCGCGCACGACCCACGGACACAGCAGGTCGTGATGCTCGAGGGCAACCGCTACGAGGTGCTCGACATCACCACCCAGCCGGCGAGCGAGTACGTCGGGCTCAGGTTCCGGGACATGCCGATCCGCGGGGCGCTGATCGGGGCGATCGTGCGCGACGGCAAGGCGTTGTTCCCGCACGGCAACGAGGTTCTGCAGGCGGGTGACCGCGTGATCGTCTTCACCGAGCGGTCGCGGGTGCCGGACGTCGAGAAGGTGCTGTGAGCCCCGAGCGGGCCGCCGCCCGGATCGGCGGGCGCGCGCGAGTTGGCATCGACCTCGCCGGCGCGCTCGGCCTGACGGGGACGATGCTCGCCTACCTGAGCCTCTCCGCGCTCGTCCCGACGGCAGTCGCGATCGGGTACGGAGAGCCGTTCTGGCCGTTCCTCGCGGCGGGCGCGATCACGGGCGGCACCGGGCTCGCGCTCACGCGGCTCGGCCGCCGCTCGCCCGGACCGATCGGCTTCCGCGAGGGGTACCTCGTCGTCTCCCTCACCTGGCTGCTCGCCGCGATGTATGCCGGTCTCCCGTATCTGCTCTCCGGCGAGCAGCAGCTCTCCCATCCGATAGACGCGTTCTTCGAGGGGATGTCCGGGTTCACGACCACGGGCGCGTCGGTGGTGACGGACGTCAACGCGCTCGACCGCTCGATCCTCCTCTGGCGGCAGCTGAGCCAGTGGCTCGGCGGAATGGGGATCATCGTCCTGGCGCTCGCCGTCCTGCCGCGACTTCGCATCGGCGGCCGTCAGATGTTCGAGTCCGAGCTGCCCGGCCCCGAGGTGAACCAGCTCGCCGAACGCATCCGCGACACCGCGCGCAGGCTCTGGCTGCTCTACATCGGCCTCACGCTCGCCCTCATCGCCGCGCTGCTCGTCGTCGGCGCCGTCGGCCTCGACGACCGGCTGAGCCCCTTCGACGCGATCGGCAACGCGCTCTCGACGATGCCGCTCGG
>DASSBI010000127.1:0-3923 GCA_035698965.1 Gaiella sp.
GAGCGGGATGGGCTTCATGATCGGAATGGCGATGTTCGGGGCGATCATCTACCTGCCCCTCTTCCTCCAGCTCGTCTACGGCGCGAGCCCGACGAGCTCCGGCCTGCGGATGATCCCGCTGATGGGCGGCCTGCTGACGGCGGCAATCCTCTCGGGTCGCGCGATCACGCGCTTCGGCCGTTACAAGGTCTTCCCGGTGGTCGGCACGGTCGTGCTCGTGCTCGGGATGTTCCTCCTCTCGCGTCTCGACGTCGACTCGGACGCATGGGTCGCCTCGCTCTACATGGCGATCGTGGGCATCGGCCTCGGCCTCGTGATGCAGGTGCTCGTGCTCATCGTCCAGAACGACGCGCGGCCGCAGGACATCGGCGTCGTCACCTCGACCGCCACCTTCTTCCGCTCGGTCGGCGGGTCGTTCGGCGTCGCGCTCTTCGGGGCGATCTTCGCCTCACGGCTTGCAGGCGAACTGTCCCGACTGCCGGCGGACGTGATCGCCAAGCTCGGCGACGTCGGTGCGATCGACCCGGCCCGCGCGAAGGAGCTGCCGCCGGAGGTGCGCGCCGACTTCCTCCAGATCTTCGCGAACGCCCTCCACGGCGTCTTCCTGGTCGGAGCGGTGATTGCGATCGTCCCGGCCGTGCTCGCCTGGTTCCTCAAGGAGGTGCCGCTCCGGACGACGCTCGGCAAGGACGCCCCGCCCGTCGAGGAGTCGCTGCCCGAGGTGCCGGTCGAGACCGAGGTCAGGGCCGCGGCGCGCTGACCGCGTCCGCGAAGGCCTCCATGCTCGGATAGCTCGCGTCCGGCGTGGCCGCTGCCGGCGGAGTCGCGCCCGCACCCGGCCGGTCGTGGCGCCGGTCGATCCAGACGGAGCTCAACCCGAGCTCTTTGGCTGTGACGTGATCGTGGAAGAGGCTCTGCGCGACGTGGAGGATCCGTCCCCGCGGGACGTCGATCGTCTCGAACGCGAGCTCGAACCCGGCAGGCGCAGGCTTGTAGCTCCGCGCCATCTCCGCGGTGACGACCCAATCGAAGGTCACTCCGAGCTTCTCGTTCGACGCCGCGAAGAGATCGGTGTCGCAGTTCGTGATCACGCCGAGCCGGTAGCGCTCGTGCAGACGGTCGAGTGCTTCGGCACTGTCCGGGAAGGCGGGCCAGTCGCGTACGCACTCGGAGAACCGCGCGACGGTTTCGTCGTCCACGTCGAGACCGAGGTCCGCGGCGACGCCGCGGAGCCCCGTCGCGAGCACCGCCCGGTAGGAGCGGTAGGGCGGCCGCTCGGCCCGTGCCTCGTGGCCGGCGTACGTCTCGAGCAGCTCGTCGTCACCCACGTCCGCCTCGGGAAGCGCGTCCCGGAGCGCCGTCAGCAGCCCGGTCTCCCAGTCGATCAGCGTCCCGTAGCAGTCGAAGGTGAGGACGTCGAAGACGTCGAGGTCGACGGGCACCGCCACAGTGAACCAATCATCTAGCTCGGGGGGGCGAAGTCGTCCATCGCAGAGCGCTGTCCGATCGGAAGCGCGGGTGGGGCGACGACGGCGGCCCGGGGAGACGGTGCCGCCGTGTCGTCCCTGCCTGGGAGGGCTCCCGTCGCGAGGACGAGCGCCGCGAGGGTCATCGCAGCCCCTGCCCAGATCCTTCCTCCCGTCCCCGAGGAGCACGCGCGAACGAGCTGACCGCGCCCGAGCTCGCAGCGGAACCGGGCACGCGGCGCGCTCCGGAGGAGCTCGCTCGCGAGGCGCATCTTTTCGACCGCACGCGTGCAGTCCCGGCACGACGCGAGATGGCCGCGCAGCTGGCGAGAGCCCAGCTCGTCGAGCTCGCCGTCGAGCGCGAGCGACGCCAGCGCCCGGGCGTCGTCGCACGTCACAGTGATGCCCTCGGGTGGATGACGACGCCGAGCAGGACGAGGCCGAGCCCCACCCCGACGAGGAGCGCAGACAGGTTGAACGCCTCGCTCCAGCTGCGCGGTCCGGTCGTCGCCGCACCGCGCGCGATGCGCCGCTCGCGCGCCCGCGCCGGGTCGCGCAGGCCGACGACGGCGCCGGCGGTGAAGAGCAGCGAGCCCACGAGGAGGAAGCCGCCCGAGAGGGCGCGGCTCACGGGCAGCCCCGCCGCGAGGCCGAGGAGGAGAGACGTCAGCGCGGTGAACGCGCAGATCGCGGCGACGCCGACGCCAAGGTCGCGGAAGCCGCGGGCGATCACGACGCGGCGGCTCCGGCCCCGGCCTCGACGGTGTCGGGCGCCCGCCCCGCGCCCGCCATCTCGGCCGCGGTCAGCGGCCACTTCTCGAGGGGGAAGAAGCACGCCGCGTCGTGCCCTGCGGCGAGGCTGACGAGCCGCGGCTCGGTCAGCGCGCACGTGTCCTGCGCCCGGGGGCAGCGCGGATGAAAGCGGCAGCCGCTCGGCGGGTTGATCGGGTTCGGTACGTCCCCCGTGAGGACGAACGAGCTTCGGCCGCGACCCCGGCGCGGGTTCGCGATCGGCACCGCCGAGAGGAGCGAGCCGGTGTACGGATGGCGCGGGGCCGCGTACAGGTCTCTCGAGCCGGAGAGCTCGACGAGCTTCCCGAGGTACATCACGGCGACCCGGTCGGAGATGTGCCGCACGACGCTCAGATCGTGCGCGATGAAGACGTACGTCAGGCCGAACTCGGCCTGGAGGTCCTTGAGCAGGTTCAAGATCTGCGCCTGGACGGAGACGTCGAGGGCCGACACCGGCTCGTCGGCGACGATGAGCTTCGGGTTGAGTGCGAGCGCCCGGGCGACGCCGATCCGCTGCCGCTGTCCGCCGGAGAACTCGTGCGGGAAGCGGTTGTAGTGCTCGGGGTTGAGCCCGACGACCTCGAGCAGGTCCTGGACACGGCGCTTGCGCTCCGCCTCCGTGCCGATCCCGTGCACCTCCAGCGGCTCGGAGACGATGAACCCGACGCGCTTGCGCGGGTTCAGGGACGCGTAGGGGTCCTGGAAGATCATCTGCAGCTCGCGGCGAACGGGACGAAGCTCCTGCTCCGAGAGGTGCGTGATGTCCCGGCCGTCGAACTGCACCGTCCCGCCGGTCGGCTCGAGCAGACGCATGATCACGCGCGCCAGCGTCGACTTCCCGCAGCCCGACTCGCCGACGATCCCGAGTGTCTCACCGCGCCGCACCTGGAGCGAGACGCCGTCGAGCGCCTTGACGGAGGCGACCTCGTGCCTGAAGACGATGCCCTCGGTGATAGGGAAGTGCTTCGCGACGTTCTGGACATCGAGGAGGACGTCGGTCATGCGGCCTCCTCGTCCAGCCCGAGCTCGGCGACGACCCGCGCGGACTCCTCGAGCTTGCGCGCCTCGGCCAGGAAGCACGCATCGAGATGCCCCGGGTCGAAGCCGGCCGGCGTCGCCTCGGGAAGCTCGCCCCGGCAGCGGTCGAACGCGTACGCACAGCGCGGCCGGAACCGGCAGCCCGAGGGCGGCCGCAAGAGCGACGGCGGCTGGCCCTTGATCTGCGTCAGACGCTCGAGCTCGACGTCGAGCCGCGGCAGCGAACCGAGGAGCCCCCAGGTGTACGGATGCATCGGGCGCTCGAACAGCGAGAAGACGGGCGCGTGCTCGGCGATCCGGGCCGCGTACATGACCACGATGTCGTCGGCCGTCTCGGCGACGACGCCGAGGTCGTGCGTGATCAGGATGACGGCAGTCCCGCGTTCCGCCTGGAGCTCGCGGATCAGGTCGAGGATCTGCGCCTGCGTCGTCACGTCGAGCGCCGTCGTCGGCTCGTCGGCGATGAGAAGGGCAGGCTCGTTGATCAGCGCCATCGCGATCATCACGCGCTGGCGCATGCCGCCCGAGAACTGGTGCGGGTAGTCGTCGACGCGCCGCTCGGCCCGCGGGATGCCGACCTCCTGCAGCCCCGCGATCGCGAGCTCTCGCGCCTCGCGGTGGGTCACG
>DASSBI010000128.1:0-6388 GCA_035698965.1 Gaiella sp.
AGCGTCGGGAGCCGGAGCGAGGCGAGCTCGGCGAGCGGGATCTCCGCCTCCCACGGCCCGCGCTCGCGCTGGAGCGCGTGGACGCCCTGCTCGAGCTCGGGTGGGAGGGGCGACGGCGGATCCCAGTCCGAGCCGACGGCCTCGAGGAACGTCCGCAGAAACACCTCCGGCTCGAGGTCGCGGGCCTTCGCGTAGAGCGCCGCGCCGCCGCGGGCGAACGAGGCGACGACAGGATCGTCGAGCGCGACACGCGTGCACGGAGGCTCGATCACCGTGAGCGAGCCGAGGCCGCAGCCCTGACGGGCCGCGGCTAGAAGGGCAACAACGCCCCCGTAGGAGTGGCCGACGAGGTGGTCGCCTTCCCGGAGTTGCTCCACGAGCCAGTCGGCCTGGTCGTCGAAGTCGACGTCCTGGAGCGGGCCGGGCGGGAAGCCGGGCCGTTCGAGGACGACGAGCTCGGCGCCTTCGAGGCCGGCGCGCCGCTGCTCGCGCCACGTTGCGCGGCCGCCGACGACGCTTCCGTGGACGAGGACGATGCGCTTCAACGCTGCCACAAAGGTAGAGACTATTCCGCTCGCAGAGCCGAAATCGACTGTTACAAGCAGGGTGGTATGCTCCCGGTCCCGATGGCCGCCGCAGCCTCCTCGTCGCCCCATTCGCTCGCCACCGCCTCCGGCCTCCTGCTGGGCTCCCTGGCGTTCGCAATGCTCGTCGGGACGCTTCTCGGCTGGCTCGTCGGCTCGGCGGGCATCGGCCTCCTCGTTGGCGCGATCGTCGGCATCCCGCTCGCGATCGCGGTCGTCTACGGCGTCTACTCGCGCTCCGGATCGTGAGCGCGCGCGTGTTCGAGACGCCGCGCCCGGTGCCCGGGCGCCTCGTTCCCGCGCTCGCGGGCTCGGCCGTCGTCGCGCTCGCGCTGCCGGTATTCGTCGCAGCGGGCTGGCCGCTCCGCGGCTGGCTCCTCGCGGCGACGCTCTGGATCGCCGGCGAGCTCTTCGCGTTGCTCCTGGCGCGGCTTCCGCTCGGCACGGGTAACCTCGCCGCCGCAGGCATGCGCGGTATCGGTACGAGCTCGAGAGCACTCCTGATCGGCATTCCCCTCGTCGCGGTCACGGTCGCGGACGAGGCCGTCGGGCTGGCCGCTGCCATCGTCTACGCGCTCGCCTTCTCGATCGAGCTCGCGGTGTCGCTCGTCGAGTACTTCGGTCAGGAGGCGCGGGCATGACGAAGCGCTGCGCGGGTCTCGCGACGCTGCTCTTCCTGGCGCTGCCGGCGGTCGCGCTCGCGGCCGACGAGTCGGGCGACGAGGAAAAGTTCAACCCGGCCTCCGAGTGGACCCTGCACGAGTGGATCCCGATCCATCTCGGCCCGATCGACATGTCGATCAACAAGGCGGTCGCCTACCTGCTCCTCGGTGCCCTGCTTTCCTGCCTGATCGGGATCGTCTTCATGCGCGTGAAGGTCGGCTCCGAGCCGAACCGGCGCCAGGCCCTCGGCGAGACGATCTACGAGGTCGCGCAGGTGCAGGTCGCCGAGCAGGGCCTTCCGACGAAGGCGATCGGCCGCTGGTTTCCGTACGTCGCGAGCCTCATGATCTTCATCTGGACGATCAACATGCTCGGCTTCATCCCGCTGCCGCTCTCGGACGAGAAGGTCACGATCGCAGGGGTGAAGGTGCCGACGCTCGCGCTCTTCGCGGCGACGTCGACGCTCTCCGTCACGCTGGCGCTGGCGCTGATGACGTTCGTCTTCACGCACGTCGAGGGCATCCGCGCGAACGGCACGTGGAAGTACTTCAAGAGCTGGATCCCGGACGTCCCGAAGGCGATGTACCCGCTGATCGTGCCCCTCGAGATCCTGGGGCAGTTCATGCGGCTGATCAGCCTCTCCGTGCGTCTCTACGCCAACATGCTGGCCGGCCACATGCTGATCCTCACGTTCCTCGGCCTGATCTTCATCATCGGCAACCTGGCGCTCGCGATCATCGCGGTGCCCGCCGCGGCGATCTTCTACCTCTTCGAGGTCGTGATCGTCGTCTCGATCCAGGCCTACATCTTCGCCGCCCTGTCCGCCATCTACATCGGCTCGGCGATCGAGCCGGACCACTAAGGAGGAGACCCCCACGATGCTGTCCACACTGTTCCTCGCTGCCGCCGAAGACGGAGCGGACGCCGGCAAGGCGATCGCCCTCGCGCTCGGCATCGGCCTCGGCTCGCTCGGCGCGGGCGTCGGCATCGGCAACATCTTCGGCTCGATGATCCAGGCGGTCGCCCGGCAGCCCGAGCTGCGCGGCGAGCTCCAGGGCATCCAGTGGCTCGGCTTCGCCCTCACCGAGGCCGTCGTGTTCTACGGCCTGATCGGCGGCCTACTCGCCTACGTCCTCATCTGAGCATGGTCAGCCTGCTCGCAGCCGAGTCCTCGAACGACCTGATCAAGGTCGTCCCGGGGCTCATGATCTGGACGCTGATCGCGTTCGCGATCACGTTCTTCGTGCTGAAGAAGTTCGCGTTCGGCCCGATCCAGAAGACGATCGACGACCGCCGCGACCGGATCCGCCAGGCCGTCGAGGAGGCGGACAACGCCCGCAACGAGGCGCGCGAGCTGCTCGAGCAGAACCGCGCCATCCTCGGGCAGGCACGCTCCGAGTCCGCAGACATCCTCGCGGAGGCGCGAAAGGTCGCGGACGCGCAGATCGAGCGTGCGAAGCAGGAGGCCGAGACCGAGCGGCAGCGCCGGCTCGAGGACACGCGCAAGCAGATCGAGGCGGAGACCACCCGCGCGATCGGCCAGATCCGGAGCGAGGTGGCCGACCTCACGATCGAGGCGACCGAGCGCGTCGTCGGCAAGGTGCTCGACGCCGAGGACCAGCGGCGGCTCGTGCAGGAGGCCGTGCAGGGCCTCGACTTCTCGGCCCTGGAGGGCTCGAAGAGCTGATGGCGGTCGCACACCGCATCTACGCGCGCGCGCTGTTCGACGCCGCGCGCGGCCAGGACCGCGTCGACGTGGCTCGCGACCAGCTCGCGGAGCTGGCGGACGCGCTCGAGGCGAGCCCCGAGCTCGAGGCCTTCCTCGCCAACCCGCAGCTCGACCCGGGCGCCAAGGAGAGCGTCCTCGACGAGGTGACCGAGGGCGGCGATCCCATCGTCCGGAACTTCGTCCGCCTCGTCGCGTCGAAGGGGCGCGCGGGCCAGCTGCGGCCGATCGCCGAGGAGTTCGAGGCGATCGTCGACCGCGAGCAGGGCCGGCTGAAGGTCGAGTTGACGACCGCCTACGCGCTCGCCGACGACGAGGCGCGCGCGATCGTCGCGAAGATCGAGCAGTCGTCCGGCCGCACGGTCGAGGCTACGCGTGCGGTGGACCCCGACCTGATCGGCGGGATGATCCTCCAGGCCGGCTCGCTGCGCGTCGACGCGAGCGTGCGCGGCCGCATCGACCGCCTTCGCAGAGAACTCGTGACCCGAAACTAGGAGCGTTCGCCTTGAAGCTACGGCCCGAAGAGATCACCTCGATCCTGAAGCAGCGGATCGAGCAGTACGACGTCGAGACCGATCTCTCCGAGGTCGGGACCGTGCTCCAGGTCGGCGACGGCATCGCCCGCGTCTACGGCCTCGACAACTGCGTCGCGCTGGAGCGGCTCGAGTTCGAGCACGGCGTCGTCGGCATCGCCTTCAACCTCGAGGAGGACAACGTCGGCGTCGCGCTCTTCGGCGAATGGCACCACGTCAAGGAGGGCGAGCCCGTGCGCCGCAGCGGCGCGGTGATGAGCGTGCCGGTCGGCGCGGAGCTGCTCGGCCGCGTCATCGACCCGCTCGGCAACCCGCTCGACGGCCAGGGGCCGATCCCGACGACGGAGACCCGGCCGCTCGAGTTCAAGGCCCCGGGCGTGATCCAGCGCCAGCCAGTCACCGAGCCGCTGGAAACCGGGCTCAAGGCGATCGACTCGATGATCCCGATCGGCCGTGGCCAGCGCGAGCTGATCATCGGCGACCGCGGCACCGGCAAGACCGCGATCGGCGTCGACGCGATCATCAACCAGCGCGGCGCCGACGTGATCTGCATCTACGTCGCGGTCGGTCAGAAGGCGTCCACGGTCGCCCAGGTGGTCGAGCGGCTCCGCGACGCCGGGGCGATGGAGTACACGATCGTGATCTCGGCTCCGGCGCAGGAGGCCGCGCCGATCAAGTGGATGGCGCCGTTCGCGGGCGCCGCGATGGGCGAGCACTTCCTCTTCGACGGGAAGCACGCGCTCGTCATCTACGACGACCTCACGAAGCACGCCGACGCGTACCGGCAGCTCTCGCTGCTCCTGCGCCGGCCGCCGGGTCGCGAGGCGTTCCCCGGCGACGTCTTCTACCTCCACTCCCGCCTGCTCGAGCGCGCGTGCAAGCTCTCGGACGACCTCGGCGGCGGCTCCCTCACGGCGCTCCCGGTGATCGAGACGCAGGCAGGCGACGTGGCTGCCTACATCCCGACGAATGTCATCTCGATCACCGACGGGCAGATCTTCCTCGAGTCGGACCTCTTCTACTCGGGCATCCGGCCGGCCATCAACGTGGGCATCTCGGTGTCTCGCGTGGGCGGCAACGCGCAGACGAAGGCGATGAAGAAGGTGGCGGGCCGCCTGCGCCTCGACCTGGCGCAGTACCGCGAGCTCGAGGCGTTCGCGCAGTTCGGCTCGGAGCTGGACGCGGCGACGCAGCAGGCCCTCTCGCGCGGTGAGCGGATGGTCGCGACGCTGAACCAGCCGCAGTACCAGCCCTGGCCCACCGAGGAGCAGGTCGTCGCGATCTATGCCGGCATCCACGGCTGGCTCGACCGCGTCCCGGTCCCGCAGGTGCCGCGCTTCCAGGAGGAGCTGCGCGAGACGCTCCGCGCCGAGGGAGCCGTCTATCAGACGATCCGGGAGAGCAAGGACCTCTCCGACGAGACCACGGCGAAGCTGGACGAGGCGCTCCAGAAGTTCGTCGACGGGTTCAACATCGAGGAAGAGCGCGGGCTCGTCGGCTGAACCATGGCCTCGGTCCAGGACTACAAGCGCAGAATCCGCTCGGTCCGCAACACGCGCAAGATCACGCGCGCGATGGAGCTCGTCGCGGCGGCGAAGCTGCGCCGCGCCCAGGCGCGGATCGAGGCGATGCGCCCCTACGCCGACACGATGCGCGAGCTGATCGCCGGTGTCGGCCGCGCCGCCGGATCGGTGCGAGGCCTCCCGCTGCTCCAGCAGCGTGAGACGACGGCGGCGACGCTGATCGTGCCGCTCTCGGGCGACCGCGGCCTCGCCGGCGCCTTCAACGCGCAGGTCATGCGTCGCGCCTTCGCGCTCGAGCGCCAGCTCCAGGGCGAGGGCCAGACGGTGCGGTGGCTCGGGGTCGGGAAGAAGGGGCGCTCCACGCTGACGTTCCGCCGGAGGGAGCTCGACGGGACGTTCACCGGCTTCACCGACGCCCCGGCCTACGCGGATGCGCAGGCGGTCGCGCACCGGGCAGCGGAGCTCTTCGTGGACGGCGACGTCGACCGCGTCGTCCTCGTCTACAACACGTTCGTCTCGGCGCTCACGCAGACCGTGACCGAGCAGGAGATCCTCCCGATCTCGGCCGACATTCTCGAGACAGACGAGGAGGAGCGGCGCGACGACCTCCTCCGCGGGGACTTCATCTTCGAGC
Source organism: Gaiella sp. (assembly GCA_035698965.1). GTDB lineage: Bacteria > Actinomycetota > Thermoleophilia > Gaiellales > Gaiellaceae > Gaiella. The sequence goes on from DASSBI010000128.1 coordinate 5,664, forward strand.
CCGAGCCCGAGGAGATCCTCGCCCGGCTGCTGCCCGTGTACGTCGAGACCCAGGTGTACCGCGCGTTGCTCGAGTCGTCCGCGTCCGAGCAGGGCGCGCGCATGACGGCGATGCGGAATGCCTCGAAGAACGCCGGCGAGATGATCGACCGCCTCTCGCTCGAGATGAACCGCGCCCGCCAGGCGGAGATCACGCAGGAGATCCTCGAGGTCGTCGCGGGCGCCGACGCGCTCGCCTAGTCTCGCGAAGCAGGATTCCGCAGGAGCGAAATCCTGCCGATGATCCCCGCCTGCGGCGGGGCAGATCCCTGAAGGCGCCCGCTGTCGCGGTCGCAAGACCTTCACGGTCGCCGTCGGCGGGTCGGCGCGCCGGCGTACCCCACTGGCGGACCGGCCTAACCCGTCGTGCGTCCACGACGTCCTATTCAGTGCACCGCTGCGCTATTCTCCACCCGCTCACGTGTCTACCACCAGCCAGACACCCGACGAGCTCCTCGGCCACGAGATCGGCGCCGGAGACTTCGCCTCAGACGAGGCGGCCGCGGCGTCCGGCCAGGTGGAGATCCGGGCGCGCGGCTACTGGGAGCAGGTCTGGCGGCGCTTCCGCCGGGACCGCGTCGCGGTGGCGAGCATCGTCTTCCTCGTTCTGCTCGTGATCGTCGTGTACCCGGGCGCGTGGATCGCGCAGAAGCTGATCGGGCACGGGCCGAACCAGATCTTCCCCGA
>DASSBI010000129.1:0-3769 GCA_035698965.1 Gaiella sp.
CTTCTTCGCAGCCTCGGCGCTCGGCGCCTTCGGCATGCGCCGCGTGTATCCGGCGGCGCTCGCGCTGATGGCCGCGGGCTTCGGGCTCGCGTCCGCCTCGCCGACGATCGTGCTCGCCGCCATCCTCGCTGCAGTAGCCACCATAGGCAATGGAGCGGCGATCGTCTGCAACCAGGTGCTCGTCCAGCGGGGCGCGCCCGACTCGATGCGCGGCAGGGCGCTCGCCGTCCTCATGTCGACCTACTACGCGATCCTCGGGCTCTCGATGGCCGCGGGCGGCCTGCTGGTGGACGCCGTCGGGGCGCGGACGTCCTGGGCGATCGCGAGCGGCATCTTCCTCGTCGCGGCGGCGCTGGCGGTCGTTCTCACGGCTCGGCTGCGCGAGGTGGACGAGCCGGCCCGCGCGCCGAGCGGGCTCGAGCGGATCAGGACGCTGATGGACGAGATCGACGAGACGCGCCAGCGCGAGCTCGAGCGGGGGTCACCGGAGATCGCCGTGCTCGCGCCACGCGACGCCGAGAGCCGGTCCACGCCGTAGAGTCAAGGCTCTATGGCTGGCCGCGGCTGGACGCAGGACGAGCTCGTCACCGGCGTCCTCGCCGGAGACCGACGCGCGCTCGCCCGCTCGATCTCACTCGTCGAGGACGGGGAGCAGGAGGGCGCGGAGATCGTGCGGCGGGTCTACCCGAGCACGGGTCGCGCCGCGTCGATCGGCGTCACCGGGCCTCCGGGCGTCGGCAAGTCGTCACTCGTGAGCGCGCTCGTCGGCCACGTGCGCAGCCTCGGCAGGAGCGTCGGCGTCGTCTCCGTCGACCCGTCGAGCCCGTTCACTCGCGGCGCGCTGCTGGGCGATCGCATCCGCCTCGCCGACCACTTTCTCGACACGGAGGTCTACATCCGCTCGATGGGCACGCGCGGGCACCTCGGCGGCCTCGCCGAGGCGACGCTCCAGGCGCTCCTGCTCGTCGATGCGTCCGGAAAGGACGTGGTCTTCCTCGAGACGGTCGGCACCGGCCAGAGCGAGGTCGAGGTGATCGGGATCGCGGACGTCGTACTGCTCGTGCTGATGCCCGGCTCCGGCGACGCCGTACAGGCGCTCAAGGCTGGGATCATGGAGATCCCCGACGTGATCGCCGTCAACAAGATGGATCACCCCGCCGCGAAGACGATGCTCCAGGAGGTGCGGTCGATCGTCGCGCTCGATCCGGTTCGCGAGCGGCGTCCCGCGATCCTGCTCACCGAGGCGCTCCGGGGCGAGGGCGTGCCCGAGCTCTGGGACGCGCTCGAGAAGCGGAGGGCCGAGCTCGACGAACGCGGCGAGCTCGACGCGCGGCGCGAGCGCAACCTGAGCGGCGAGGTCGAGTCGCTCGCCGTCGCCCGGGTCCGGCGGCTCGTCCGCCAGGCGATGCGCGACGACGACGACGTGCGCGCTCTGGTGGAGGGCGTCCAACGCCGAGAGGTCGATCCCGTGACCGCGGTCGCCGCCGTCGTGGACGCGGTGATGGGCGATCGCGAGCCGTGAGCGAGCGTCCCACGATCGACGACGTGCGCGCCGCGCAGGACAGGCTGCACGGCGTCGCGCGCGTGACGCCGGTGTACTCCTCGGAGACGCTGTCGCGTCTCTCGGGACGGACGGTCCTCCTCAAGGCCGAGAACCTGCAGCGCACGGGGGCGTTCAAGATCCGCGGCGCGTACAACACGATCGCGCAGCTGTCGGCGGAGGAGCGCAGCCGCGGCGTCCTCACGGCAAGCGCCGGGAACCACGGCCAGGCCGTGGCCTGGGCCGCGCGGGAGGCGGGCATCGCCGCGACGATCTTCGTTCCGGAGGCCGCGCCGATGGCGAAGGTCGAAGCCGCGCGGGGCTACGGGGCGACGGTCGAGCTGGCGGGCGACGGGTTCGACGAGACGGTCGCGATGGCGCGGACGCGGGAGACGGAGACCGGCGCGACGTTCGTGCACGCGTTCGAGGACGCGCGCGTCGTTGCGGGGCAGGGCACGCTCGGCCTGGAGCTCGCCGGACAGCTGCCGTCGGGTGAGCTGACGGTCGTGATCCCGGTCGGCGGCGGCGGGCTCGCCGCGGGAGCCGCGATCGCGCTCCGCGCTCTCCGGCCCGAGGTGAGGATCGTCGGCGTCCAGTCGGCAGCCTGCGCTCCGTTTGCCGGGAGGGAGCCGGCCGGCGCCACGATCGCCGACGGCATTGCCGTGAAGCATCCCGGGACTCTCGCCCGGGAGATCCTCGACGAGCTGATGGACGAGGTGGTCGTCGTCGACGACGAGGAGATCTCGCAGGCGATCGTCCTCCTCCTCGAGCGATCGAAGCTCGTCGTCGAGGGCGCGGGCGCCGCTCCGGTGGCGGCCGTCCTCGCCGGCCGGGTCGGCGGTGGCGGCCCCGTCTGTGCTCTCCTCGCGGGCGGGAACATCGACGCGACGACGATGAGCTCGGTGATCCGCTACGGGATGACGGCCTCCGGCCGGTATCTCGTCGTTGCCCTGCTGATCCCGGACCGGCCGGGCGAGCTCGCGCACATCGTCGGGCTGATCGCCGGGCATCGCGCGAACGTCCTGGCGATCCAGCACCACCGCGAGGGCCGCAACATCGGCGTCCTCGAGACCGAGGCAGAGCTGACGCTCGAGACGCGCGACGAGGAGCATTCGCAGCTCCTCATCCGCACGCTGGCCGAGGCGGGCTACACGGTTCGCCGGCTACGTTGACGAGGGCCTGCGGCGAGCCAGGTGCGGCGCCAAAGGCGGCGCCTTCAGGGGTGTGCCCCCGCCGTGGGCGGGGGTCGAGCCGCAGGCTTCGGCTGCTGCCGAATCCCGCTGGCGGGACGGCTCAGCTCAGTTCCCGCAGCGGCGGAAGCTGACTGTCGTCGACCCGCGCTCGAGCCAGTCCGCCATGCCACCGTCGACGACGGGGCGCGCGTCGTAGCCCTTGGCGCGGAGCATGCTGGCGGCGATCGCCGCTCGCGGCCCGGAGTTGCAGATCGTGACGACCGGGCGGTCGTCGGAGAGGTCGGGACAGCACGCTCGCATGAGGCGGTAGGGGATGTTCCGGCTGCCCGGGATGTACCCCTCGTCCCGCTCGTCGTGCTCGCGCACGTCGACGATGGTCGCACCGGCGTCCATCAGGCCCTGGAGCTCGTCGATCGTCGCCTGCCGCGTGACCTCCGGGCCGGACCCGAGCACGTACCCGGCGATGTCGAGGAACGCCACGGAGTGGAGGCCGCGTACGGCCCGGCCCGCCTCGGAGGCGTCGGTTGCGAGCACCGTCACCGGGATGGAGCCGTCCAGCACGAAGCCGGCCCTCGTCGAGAAGCTCGTGCCGGAAACGGGGACGCTGACGGCCCCCGGAAGGTGCCCCGCGAGGTGATCGGCGACGGCGCGGACGTCGAGCAGCTGTGATTCGGGCTCCGGCAGCGGCAGCTCGGCCGGAGCGGGCTGCGCACCGAGGAACGGCCCGTGGTTCAGCTCCACGATTCGGGCGAGGTTCGGCGGCTTCGGCGCCGACACCGCAGCCGACTCGGCGACGAACGCGTCCAGCTCGGGGATGGATGCCATCGGGTTGAAGCGGCGCTCGAAGCCGATCGTCGTCGAGCCGCGGGTGCTCATCGCGACGCCGCACAGCGAACCGGCGACGTGGCCGGGAAACACCTCGACGCCGTCGGGCAGCTCCATCAGCCGCCGGAGCGAGTGGAAGAGCCCTTCCGCGCCCTCCGCTGCGCCGACCGCGAGATCGGGACGGGCGGCGTCGCCGACGAAGAGCGAGTCA
>DASSBI010000130.1:0-8191 GCA_035698965.1 Gaiella sp.
GCTCCCGTAGCCCCGATTTCGCCGATTGCGTTCATCGCCTCCAAACGGCGCTAGCCGGCGACCACCCGCCTCCGCCAGCTAGCAGCCGACAGCCGGCGGGATCGAACCTCGACGCCGACCCACGAAAGGCGGTCACACCCCTCGTGAGCCACGCACTCCACGACCCGACAATCGAGCGAGACGCCTGCGGCATCGGCCTCGTCGCCGATGCGCGCGGACGCGCGTCGCGCGAGCTGGTCGACAGGGCTCTGGCCGGCCTCGCGGCGGTCTCGCACCGGGGCGCGTGGGCCGCCGACGGCGTCACGGGGGACGGCGCCGGGCTCCTCCTGCCGCTGCAGCAAGCCCTGACGGGCATCGAGGGCGCCGGGCTCGCGATGTGCTTCCTGCGGGAGCCGTGGCTGCGCGGCATCGTCGAGGAGGCCTGCCGGGCCGAGGGGCTCGAGCCGTTCGGCTGGCGCGACGTGCCGACCGACGTCGCGGCGCTCGGCTCGACGGCGACCGCGAGCATGCCGCGTATCGTCCAGCTCGTGCTCGCGCCCTGCGCGGGGCCGGACGCCGAGCTTCGCGCGCACCGTGCGCGCCGCCGGGCGGAGCGTGTGGAGGGAATCTACGTCGCGTCGCTCTCCTTCCGGACGGTGACGTACAAGGGGCTCTGCGCGGCCACGCACCTCGCGAGCTTCTACCCCGACCTCGCCGACCAGACGTGGGCGGCGCCGTGGGCGATCTTCCACCAGCGGTTCTCCACGAACACCGAGCCGAGCTGGGAGCGCGCGCAGCCGTTTCGCTTCCTCTGCCACAACGGCGAGATCAACACCATCGACGGGAACGTCGCCTGGATGGAGGCGCGCGAGCGGGCTCGGGGTGTCGATCCCGATCTCGCCCCGGCCCTCGACGTGTCGGGGTCCGACTCGGCGCTCCTCGACAACGCGCTCGAGCTGCTCGTCCGCGCCGGACTCGACGTCCGTGAGGCACTCACGCTGCTCGTGCCGCCCGCCTGGCAGAACGACCCGCGGATCGACGAGCGGCAACGAGCGATGCACCGCTACCACGCGATGCTGGCCGAGCCGTGGGACGGGCCTGCCGGGCTCGTGTTCTCGGACGGCGTGGTCTGCGGCGCGGCGCTCGACCGAAATGGCCTGCGCCCACTGCGGGTCGCCGTGTGCGAGGACGGTCTCGTCGCCGTGTCGTCCGAGGCGGGCGCGATCCCGTTGCCGGAGGGCGTCGCCGTGCGGCGCGCCCGGCTCGGGCCCGGCCAGCTCCTGTCGCTCGACCCACAACGCGGCCTCCTCTTCGACGGCGAGCTCAAGCGCGAGCTCGCCTCGCGCAAGCCCTACGCCTCCTGGGTCGACGAGAGCGTGCGCTTTGCGGAGCAGGGCGAGCCGCTTGCCGCCCCCGAGGGCGACCTCGGCGTGCGCCACGTCCTCCACGGCTACACGCGCGAAGAGCTCTCGCTCATGCTGCGGCCGATCGCGCAGACAGGACAGGATCCCGTCTACTCGATGGGCGACGACGCTCCCATCGCGCCGCTCGCGGGGCGAGGGCGGCCGCTTGCGTCGTACTTCCGGCAGCGCTTCGCGCAGGTCACGAACCCCGCGATCGACCACTACCGCGAGCGAACGGTCATGTCCGTCGCGACGCTGGTCGGCGCGCGCGCGCCCCTCGACGCCGAGGGCGGGCTGCCGCCGCTCGCGGTCCTGCCCTCGTTCCTCGTCACGCCCGACGGCCTCGCGGCGCTCGAGCCCGAGGAGATCGACGCGACGTTCACCGCGGCCGAGGGCCTCGGCGCCGCGGTCGAGCGCGTCGCCGACCGGGCAATCGCCCTCGCCGAGGCCGGCTCCACCGTCATCTGCCTCACCGACGCGGCGACGGGGGGCGAGCGGGCGCCCGTCCCCTCACTCCTCGCCGTCGCGGCGGCGCACTGCCGGCTCGTGGAGCGCGGGCTCCGCACGACGTGCTCGCTCCTCGTCTCGTCCGACGACACGCGGGACACGCACATGGTCGCGACGCTCGTGGGCTACGGCGCCGATGTCGTCTCCCCGCGGCTGGCGCTCGAGACGGTGGCGAGGCTGGCCGAGACGGACAAGGTCGGCGGCGACCGGCCGACGCCCGCCGAGGCCCAGGCACGCCTCCTGCGCGCGCTCGAGGACGGCGTGCTGAAGGTGATGTCGAAGGTCGGCATCTCCGACGTGGCGAGCTACCGCGGCGCGCGCCTCTTCGAAGCCGTGGGGCTCGACCGGCGGCTCTGCAAGCGGTTCTTCGGAGGCACGCCGTCGGCGATCGGCGGCATCTCGCTCGACGAGCTCGAGCGCGATGCGCTCGCGCGACTCGAGGCGAGCTCGGCGGAGAAGCCTGCGCTCGAGAACCCGGGCTTCTACAAGTTCCGCAAGGGCGGCGAGCCGCACGCGACCGATCCGGACGTCGTCGAGGCGCTCCACGAGAGCGTCACGGCGGCGCACGCGCTCGTGAAGGCCGTGAAGGGCGAGCGGCACGAGCTCTACGCCCGTTTCGCGGAGCTCGTCGACGGGCGGCCGGCGATGGAGCCGCGCGACCTGCTCGAGCTCGTCCCCATGCGGGAGCCGATCCCGCTCGAGGAGGTCGAGCCGGTCGACTCGATCGTGCGGCGGTTCTCCGGCGGCGCGATGTCGCACGGCGCGCTCTCGGCCGAGGCGCACGAGACGATCGCGATCGCGCTCAACCGGCTCGGCGGGCGCTCCAACTCCGGCGAGGGCGGTGAGGACCCGACCCGCTACCGCGACGAGCGCAACTCGAAGATCAAGCAGGTCGCCTCCGGCCGCTTCGGCGTCACCGCGGAGTACGCGGCGTCCGCCGAAGAGCTCCAGATCAAGGTCGCGCAGGGGTCGAAGCCCGGCGAGGGCGGCCAGATTCCCGCCCACAAGGTCACGGAGGAGATCGCCCGGCTGCGCGGGACGTCGCCCGGCGTCTCGTTGATCTCGCCGCCGCCGCACCACGACATCTACTCGATCGAGGACCTCGCCCAGCTCGTGTTCGACCTCCGCGAGGTGAACCCCGACGCGGACATCTCGGTCAAGCTCGTCTCCTCGGCCGGCGTCGGGGTGATCGCGGCCGGCGTCGCGAAGGCGCACGCCGACGTCGTCCACGTCGCGGGCGCCGATGGCGGAACGGGGGCGAGCCCGCTGCCCTCCATCAAGCATGCCGGCGCGCCGTGGGAGCTCGGGCTCGCCGAGACGCAGCAGGCCCTGGTCGCCAACGGCCTGCGCGGCCGCGTGCGCGTGCGCGTCGACGGGGGCTTCAAAACCGGCCGCGACGTCGTCGTCGCAGCGTTGCTCGGCGCGGACGAGTTCTCGTTCGGCACCGCCCTGCTACTCGCCGAGGGCTGCCTGATGGTGCGGTCCTGCCACCTCGACACGTGCCCGGTGGGCATCGCCAGCCAGCGCCCCGAGCTGCGCGCGAAGTTCGCGGGCACGCCGGAGATGGTGGAGGCCTACCTGCGCTTCGTGGCGCTCGACGTGCGCGAGCACCTCGCGCGGCTCGGCCTGCGGACACTCGACGAGGCGGTGGGCAGGATCGACCTCCTCCGGCAGCGCCGCACCGGCGACGCCTCCGCCGACGCGCTCGACCTCTCCGCGCTCCTCGTCTCGACGGGGCAGGGGCATGCGCGCTACGTCGGGCAGCCCGTGCCGCACGAGGGCGACCGGCTCGGATCGCTGCTCCTCGCCCAGGGCAAGGCCGCGATCAGCGGTGCGCGGCTCGTCGAGGCCGCGTACGAGATCACCAACGCCGACCGCTCGATCGGCGCCCGTCTCGGCGGCGCGATCGCGAAGGCGGTCGGCTCGGCCGCGCCGGCGGGCCGCGTCCGCGCCCGCTTCGTGGGATCGGCGGGCCAGAGCTTCGGCGCGTTCCTCACCACGGGCGTCGACCTGCGGCTGGTCGGCGAGGCGAACGACTACGTCGGCAAGGCGATGTCCGGCGGCCGCATCGTCGTCTCGCCGCCCAGCGCCGACGTCGGCGACCCGTGCCTGCTCGGCAACACCGTCCTGTACGGCGCGACCGGAGGCGAGCTCTTCTGCGCGGGGTCGGCAGGCGAGCGCTTCGCCGTGCGCAACTCGGGCGCCGTCGCAGTCGTCGAGGGCGTCGGCGACCACGGTTGCGAGTACATGACCCGTGGCACCGTCGTCGTCCTCGGCCCGCACGGCCGTAACCTCGGCGCGGGGATGACGGGCGGCGAGGCGTTCCTGCTCGATCCTGACGAGCGCCTCGTCAACGACGACCTCGTCGTGCTCGTCCCCCTCGAGCGCGCAGATCGCGACCGCCTCGTCGAGCTGCTCGAGCGTCACGCGCGCCTCACCGGCTCGGCCCGTGCGGCCGTGCTCCTCGACGACTTCGAGCGGGCGATGAGGCGGTTCCGGCGTCTCGCGCCGCGGGCGGAGCTGGTCGAGCGGGAGGCCGCCGAGGAGGGGCGCCTCTCCGCCTGACCTCGAGCATAATTCATTCGATTTGTGCATACTATGCAGATGCCGTACGTCAGCATCGTCGGGTCGGCCGGGTACGCGGGTCAGGAGACCCTCGACCGCGTCCTGCGCCACCCCGACCTCGAGCTCTACGCAGTCGGCTCGGACTCGCTCGCAGGCCGGGACGCGACAGCGCTCGATCCGCGCCTCAATCGCAACGGCGGCAAGCGTGTCCCGCGGCTGATCACGAACGCCGCCGCGCTCGCCTGCGAGGCGGACATCACCTTTCTCTGCCTCTCCCACGAGGAGGCGGCGGCGCTGGAGCCGCCCTCGCGCGGCGTGGTGGTCGACCTCTCGGGCGCGCACCGGCTGACCGACCCGGCCGGGTACGAGCAGTGGTACGGGTTCACCCATCCGCGTCCGGAGGAGCTCGACGGCTGGTCGTACGGCCTTCCCGAGCTCTCCCCGCCCGCGGGCCGCCTGATCGCGAACCCGGGGTGCTATGCGACCGCGGTGCTGCTCGCGCTGGCGCCGCTCGTGGACGCGATCGACCGGGAGAGCGCGGTCGTCGACGCGATGTCCGGGATGACCGGCGCGGGCCGCTCGCCGCGCCCGTCGACGCACGCCGGCTTCGTGCTGGAGAACGTGTCGCCGTACAAGGTCGGCTCGCACCAGCACGTCGCGGAGATCGCGCAGCTGCTCGGCTTCCCCGTCTCGTTCACGCCGCACCTGCTGCCTGTCCGCAGGGGGCTCATCGCGACCTGCAACGTCCGCTCGACCGGCGCCGACCTGCGCGAGCTGCTCGAGGAGCGCTACGCCTCGAGCCCCGTCGTGACGGTGCTCCCCGAGGGTGTCGCGCCGGAGCTCTCCCGCGTGCAGGCCACGGACGGGGCGGAGATCGGCGTCTTCGCCGATCGTTACACCGAGCGGACGATCGTGATCTGCGCGCTCGACAACCTCGGAAAGGGCGCGGCCGGTCAGGCGATCCAGAACGCCAACGAGCTCTTCGGCCTGGCGGCGACGTCGGGGCTGCGGCTCTCCGGGGTGCTCGTCTGATGTCCGTCACCGCCGCCGCCGGCTTCGCGGCGGCCGGCGTCTCCGCCGGCATCCGCCCTTCCGGGCGGCCGGATGTCGCCCTCGTCCGCGCGCTCCGACCGGCCGTCGGGTGCGCCATGTGGACGCGAAACCGGGTTCAGGCGGCGCCCGTCACGGTCTCCCGGCGCCACCTCGAGCTCGCCGAGCCACAGGCGGTCGTCGTCAACGCGGGGGTCGCGAACGCGGCGACCGGCGTGCCCGGCGAGGTGGACGCCCGCACGACGGCCGAGCGCGTCGCGGAGCGGCTCGGGATCCGGCCCGAGGAGGTCGTCGTCCTCTCGACCGGCGTGATCGGCCCGCGGCTGCCCATGGACAAGCTCCTCCCCGGCGTCGACGCGGCCGCAGAGGCCCTCTCCGCGGACGGCGGCGACGCCGTCGCCGAGGCGATCCTCACGACCGACAACGGGCCGAAGAGATCCGTCGTCGTTCGGGATGGTCTCACCGTCGGCGGGATGGCGAAGGGCGCCGGGATGATCCATCCGAGCCTCGCGACGATGCTCGCGGTCGTCACCACCGACTACCCGCTGCCGTCGGGCGTGGAGGCCGACCGCTTCCTGCGCCCCGCCGTCGAGCGGACGTTCAACCGCATCTCGGTCGACGGCGACTGCTCGACCAACGACGCCGTGGTGCTGCTCGCGCCCCGCGGCGAGCCGACCGGTGGGCCCGGCCGGGAGACCGCGTTCGCCGAGGCGCTCGAGTCGGTGTGCCGGGATCTCGCACGGCAGATCGTCGCCGACGGCGAGGGCGCGACCGTCGTCCTGGAGATCGGGGTCTCCGGTGCGGCGTCTGCATCGGAGGCGGACGCGATCGCCCGACGGGTGGCGACCTCGCCGCTCGTCAAGACGGCCGCCTTCGGTCACGACCCGAACTGGGGCCGCGTGCTCGCAGCCGCCGGCTCCGCGCCGTGGAACGGCGGCTTCGCCCACCTCGATCCCGACTGCCTCTCCGTAGCGTTCGACGGGACGGCGGTGTTTCGGAGCGGCGCGCCCACCGGCCTCGTGCCCGAGCTCGGTGGCGCCGCGTGCCGGATCGACCTCGACCTCGGGCTCGGCGACGGCGAGGCGTCGTATCTCGCCTCCGACCTCTCGACCGACTACGTGCGGCTGAACGCGGAGTACACGACGTGAGCGGCCGGCCGGTCGTCCTCAAGCTCGGCGGCCGCGTCGCCGCCGGCGCCGTCCGCGCGGCGCTCGCCGGGATCGACGGACCGGTGGTCGTCGTCCACGGAGCCGGGCCGCAGATCACAGCGGAGATGGAGCGGCGCGGTATCGAGCCTTGCTTCGTCGCCGGCCGCCGGGTGACGACGCCCGCGGTGATCGATGTCGTTCGTGCGTCGCTCGCCGCCGTGAACGCCGAGCTCTGCGCCGCGATCGGGCCGCGCGCTCTCGGCCTCAGCGGGGACGAGATCGGCCTCCGGGCGCGAAAGGTCGAAGAGCTGGGCCTCGTCGGCGATCCGACGCCCTCCGCGCCGGCCGCGGTCGTCGACGCGCTGGCCGCGGGCCGCGTTCCCGTCGTTGCACCGCTCGCCGCCGGGCCGCTGAACGTGAACGCCGACGAGGCGGCCGCCGCGCTCGCCGTCGGCCTTCGCGCCTCGCGCATCCTGTTCGTGACGGACGTCCCCGGCGTGCTGCTCGACGGCGAGCTGGCGACCGTTCTTTCCGCTGACGAGGCCGAAGCCGGCCTCGCCGACGGCCGCTTCGAGGGCGGCATCGTGCCGAAGCTGATGGCCGCCGTCCGTGCCGCCCGCGGCGGCGTGCAGGCCTCGATCGGCGCCACCGAGGTTCCGGCGTGACGCGGGCCGGCGTGAGAGGCCCAAGTGACACAGTGTCACGTGGTTCGCGCGCGGCCGTGCTGCCGACCTACGCCCGCGCCGATCTGACGGTCGTCCGCGGCGAGGGGTGCCGCGTCTGGGACGACGAGGGCCGCGCGTACCTCGACTTCGGCGCCGGCATCGCGGTCGTCGGGCTCGGGCACCGACATCCCGCCGTCACCGAGGCAACGCATGCGCAGCTCGACCGGCTCTGGCATGCCTCGAACCTCTACTGGACCGAGCCGATGCTCAGGCTCGCAGGCCTCCTGTCCGATCGTGTCGGCGGTGCGCAGGCGTTCTTCTGCAACTCGGGCGCCGAGGCGAACGAGGCGGCGCTCAAGGTCGCGCGCAAGGCGACCGGGCGCTCGCGGATCGTCGCGCTCGAGGGAGGGTTCCACGGCCGCACCTACGGCGCCCTTTCCGCGACCGGCCAACCCGGGAAGTGGGAGGGCTTCGGGCCGCTCGTCCCCGGGTTCTCTTTCGCGAGGCCGAACGAGGTCGAGTCGCTCGAGGCAGCCGTCGCGCCGGGCGGTGAGCTCGCGGCGATCCTGCTCGAGCCCGTGCTGGGCGAGGGTGGCGTGCTGCCGCTGGAGGAGGACTTCGTCCGGGCCGCCGCCGAGATCGCCCACGAGGTCGGAGCACTTCTCTGCGTCGACGAGGTGCAGGCCGGGCTCGGGCGCACGGGGACGTTCTTCGCCTACGAGCAGCTCGGCATCGAGCCGGACCTCGTAACCCTGGCGAAGGGGCTCGGCAACGGACTGCCGATCGGCGCGCTGCTCGTACGGGAAGGGGTCGCCGACGCGATCGGACCGGGTGACCACGGCTCGACCTTCGGCGGCAACCCGGTCGCCTCGGC
>DASSBI010000131.1:0-5715 GCA_035698965.1 Gaiella sp.
GGCTGTCGGAGGCCGAGGCGAGCGCGATGATCGTCGCGGGCTTCGTCGAGCCGATCACGAAGGAGCTCCCGCTCGAGTACGCGGTCGAGATGAACCGCCTGATCCAGCTCCAGATGGAGGGCTCTGTCGGCTGACGCCGACGGAGCCTAGAAGACCTTGGAGATCACCAGGGCCGATTTCGTCGCCGTGCCGTCGACCGACTGGGAGCGATCGCGGGGCTTCTACGTCGACACGCTCGGCCTCAGGCCCGACGAGCACGCGCGGGCCGAGTTCTGGGCCGGCGAGCAGTGCTTCGGGATCTGGGAGCCGGCTCGGTTCGGAATGGAGTTCGCGCCGCAGCGGAACGGGCACATCGCCTTCGCGGTCGAGGACGTCCCGGCGGCGCGCGCCGAGCTCGAGGCGAAGGATGTCGAGTTCTTCGGCGAGACGCTCGACTCCGGCGTCTGCCACATGGCGTTCTTCCGCGACCCCGACGGCAACGATCTGATGCTCCACCACCGCTACGCGCCGCGCGCCGAGGGGAGGACGGACTCGTGATCACCGTCGAGCGGACCGACTTCGTCTCCGTCCCGGTGACCGATCTCGAGCGCTCGACGGCGTTCTACCGCGAGACGCTCGGCCTCGAGCAGATCGGCCACGGAGGCTGGCCGGAGTTCGCTCTCGGCGAGAACGTGAGCCTCTACCTGCTCGACCCGACCAACATCGGGCAGACGTTCCAGGGGCCGCACACGGCGGCGATCGCGCTCCGGGTCCCCGACGTAGACGAGGCCCGGAAGACGCTGGAGGCGAAGGGCGTCGAGTTCGCCGGCGAGACGTTCGACACGGGCGTCTGCCACATGGCGCACTTCCACGACCCCGACGGCAACACGATGATGCTCCACCGGAGGTACGCGCCCCATGAGGACTGAGCTTCTCGACCGTTACCGCTCGCTCGCGCTGCCGACGACGGGCGACGAGCACTGGCGCTTCACGAACCTCGAGGGCTTCGATCCCGACGCGTGGACGGCCGACGCGTCGTCCGCCGTCGCCGTGCCGTCGATGCTCGACCTCGACGTCGCGGCCACCGCGACGATCGACGAGTCGGGCATCTCGGTGACCGAGGTCTCCGCTGCCGGCGTCCGCTTCGAGCCGCTCACGGACGACCACCCGCTGCTCGGGTCGCTCGTCAAGCCCGACGACAAGCTGCGCGCGCACAACGCCGCGGTGTGGGAGCACGGGCTGCTCGTCCACGTCCCCGCTGGAGTGGAGCTCTCCAAGCCCCTCTACCTCCGCGTCGCGAGCGGCGTGCCGGGCGGGTCGCTCTTCTGGCGCGTGCTCGTCGTCGCCGAGCCAGGCTCGCGGTTCACGCTCGTCCAGGAGCTCACCTCGGGTGACGAGCAACTCGAGTCGTACGTGAACGGCATCGTCGAGGTCGTCGTGCACGACGGCGCGAAGGCGGAGATCGTCAACCTCCAGCGGCTCTCCACGAAGGCGTGGCTGTTCGCCTCGTGCCATGCGCGGGTGGAGCGCGATGCGGAGCTCGACTGGGTCGAGGGCGGCTTCGGCTCAGCGCGGGGAAAGGTCTGGATCCAGAACGACCTCGCCGCCCGCGGCGCCACCTCCCGCGTGACGGGCGCCTATTTCGCCGACGGCTCGCAGCACCTCGACTACGACACGTACCAGCTTCACCAGGCGCCCGATACGACGTCCGACTTCGCGTTCAAGGGCGCGCTCCGCGACACCGCGGCAACGGTGTGGCGCGGGATGATCCGTGTCGAGGAAGGCGCGCAGAAGACGAACGCCTACCAAGAGAACCGCAACCTGCTCCTCTCGAAGACGGCGACGGCAAACTCGATCCCCGGTCTCGAGATCCTCGCCAACGACGTGCGCTGCACGCACGGGGCGACACTCTCGCAGGTCGACCGCGAGCAGCTCTTCTACCTGATGGCCCGCGGCCTCCCCCGCTCGGACGCCGAGCGGCTGATCGTGCGCGGCTTCTTCCAGGACGTGCTCGACCGGATCGACCTCGACCCGGTGCGCGAAGCCCTGGGCGCCGCCCTCGAGGCCCGAATCCCGCAGGGCTAGCTCGCAAGCATTCCGATATGTCTCGCTGCTGCGCCGGTGAGTCGCTCGACATATTCGGGGAGAGGAGCGCCCGCCGGGCGCTCGGACGCTATCTCCGGAAGGGCCTCGGCGGAAGCGACGCGCCGCGAATCGCCGACTGGGCGACCGAGCAGGGGCTCGACGGATCTACGGTCCTGGAGGTCGGTGGCGGCATCGGCCAGATCCAGGTCGAGCTCGTGCGCCGAGGCGCCGCGCGCGGCACGGTCGTCGAGGTGGTCGCGGACTACGAGGACGTCGCGCGCGAGCTCGCCACGGCGGCGGGCATCGCCGATCGCACGACGTTCGTTCTCGCAGACCTCGTCGAGACGCCCGACGCAGTCGAACCGGCCGACATCGTCGTGTTGCGACGCGTCGTCTGCTGCACACCGATCGGCCCTGCCGTCCTCGCCGCCGCCGCCGCGCTGACGAGCCGCACGCTGCTTGCCAGCTACCCGCGCGATCGCGCGGGCGTGCGGGTCGTGGTGCGCCTGCAGAACGGCCTCCTGGCGCTCATGCGGAAGCGCTTTCGCACGTTCGTCCACCCACCGGGAGAGCTCGAGCGCGCCGCGGAGACGCACGGGCTGCGCCTGTCACGTGTCGAGCGCGGTTTCGTCTGGGAGACCGCGCAGTTCGTCGCCGACTCCTGACACATTCCTGACGAACCGCTCAGGCTCCCCTCATCTCGTCTCCATAGGGTCGGAGACATGCGGCTCATCGCCATTCTCGGACTGCTTGCGGCCATCGCGATCCTCGTCGTTCAGTAGAACCGACGAGCCACGCGTCGCACACGGGCGTAGGCTTGACCGATGGAGATCGGGCTGTTCCCGCTGGGGATCGTCCTGTTGCCGACGGAGCAGGTGCCGCTCCACATCTTCGAGCCGCGCTACCGCGAGCTGATCGCCGAGTGCCTCGAGGGCGAGCAGCCGTTCGGCCTCGTCTACGCGGACGACGACGGCCTTCGCCGGACGGGGACGCTGGCGAGTGTCGTCGAGGTCGTCGAGCGCTTCGAGGACGGCAGGCTGAACATCGTCGTCGAGGGCGGCGACCGGTTCCGGCTCCTCGAGCTGACCGACGGGCGAAGCTTCCACACGGGCACGGTCGAGCCGCTGGCCGACAACGACGACCCGCCGGACCCGGCCGACGTGACGCGAGGCATCAGCCTCTTCGCGCAACTCGTCGAGCTCACCGGCGCCGAGGTCGAGATGCCCGCGGAGGACATCGTCCAGCCGTCGTTCTCGCTCGCCTCGAGGTTCGAGCTCGCCCCCGAGCTGAAGCTCGAGCTGCTCGAGGAGACGAGCGAACGGGTGCGCCTGAAGCGGCTCTGCGAGATCCTCGAGACGGTCGCCAGGGCCGTCCAGCGCCAGCGGGAGACGGCGGAGGCCGCCTCGCGCAACGGGCACATGCATCCACACCGCAGCTGATCGCCGTCCCTGCGACGGGGCCGGGACGGCCGCTGGCTACGATGGCCATGTGACCTCCACCGCGCTTCCCGCGCTCGACGCGCACCGGCTGCGGGCCGATTTCGCCGTCTTCGACGAACTCTTCGACGGCCGTCCCGTCGCGTTCCTCGACTCCGCGGCCTCGACCCAGAAGCCGCGGCAGGTGCTCGACCGGATGCGCACGTTCTACGAGCACGAGTACGCGAACGTGCACCGCGGCGTCTACCGGCTCGCGGAGCGCGCGACGGAGGGCTTCGAAGGCGCGCGCCGGACGGTCGCGGGCCTCTTGAATGCGCCGTCGGAGAAGGAAGTCGTCTTCACGCGGAGCGCCACGGAGGCGATCAACCTGATCGCCTACGCATGGGGCCTCGACAACCTCGGTCCGGGCGACGTCGTCGTCATCACGGAGCTCGAGCACCATTCGAACTTCGTGCCCTGGCAGTACATGGCGCATCGCACCGGCGCGAGCTTCCGCAACATCCCGATCGACGACCTCGGGGAGCTCCAGCTCGACGCGCTCGACTCGATCGCGCGCGAGGGCAACGTCAAGGTCGTCGCGAACAACCTCGTCTCGAACACGCTCGGCACGATCAACCCGGTCGAGACGCTCGCCGCGTGGGCGCACGAGCAGGGCGCGATCATGGTCGTCGACGCCGCCCAGGCCGCGCCGCACCGCAGCGTCGACGTGCAGGCACTCGACGCCGACTTCGTCGCGATCTCTTCGCACAAGCTCTGCGGGCCGTCCGGCATCGGCGCGCTCTGGGGCAAGCGGGAGCTGCTCGAGAAGATGAGCCCGTTCAACCTCGGCGGCGAGATGATCCGCTCCGTCGGGCTCGACAGGACGACCTTCAACGAGCTCCCGCACAAGTTCGAGGCGGGCACGCCGGCCATCGCCGAGGCTGTCGGGTTCGGAGCGGCGATCGACTACATCTCCGAGATCGGCCTCGACGTGATCGAGCGCCACGAGCACGTGCTCGTCGAGCAGGCGATGGCCGCGCTCGACGAGCTGCCCTGGGTGAGGGTCTTCGGCCCACCGCCCGAGCGCCGCGCCGGGATTGTCTCGTTCGACGTCGAGGGCATCCACCCACACGACGTGGCGCAGATCCTCGACTGGGAGGGCGTCGCCGTCCGCGCCGGCCATCACTGCACCCAGCCTCTGATGACGCGCCTGGGCGTCTCCGCCACCACCCGCGCGAGCTTCTACCTCTACTCGATCCCCGAGGAGATCGACCGGCTGATCGCCGGTCTCCACAAGGTCAAGGCGTCGCTCGGCTGATGAGCGAGTTCGAGCAGATGTATCGCGAGGTGATCCTCGATCACTACAAGGCGCCCCGGAACCACGGGGTGCTCGAGCCGCACGACGCGATCGCCGAGGGCCAGAACCCGCTCTGCGGCGACGAGGTGACGGTCTCCGTCCGCTTCGGCGAGGGCGACGTGATCGAGGACGTCGGCTTCGAGGGCCGCGGGTGCGCGATCAGCCAGGCAGCGACGTCGATGCTGACGGACATCGTCAAGGGACGAACCGCCCAGGAGGTCTCGACGATGCCGAAGGAGGAGCTCCTCGACGAGATCGGGATCCCGCTCACGCCCGTCCGGCTCAAGTGCGCGCTGCTCGGGCTCGGCGTGCTGAAGGTCGCGCTCCACCGCGCGAAGGGCACGGCCCTCCCCGACGAGTGGGGCACCTCGTCCGGGGAGATCGACCTCAGTTGACGGAGATCGAGGCGCTCCCGCTCGAGGAGCTGCCGGACGGGTCGATGCGACTCATCCCGGCGGACGCCCTCCTCACGATCGGCCTCTACCACTGCCAGGGGAAGCTGCACGCGATCGAGGACCGCTGTACGCACGACGACGGCCCGCTCTGCGAGGGCGAATGGGACTGCGAGGCCTGCGAGGTCGTCTGCCCGCGCCACGGGTCGCGCTTCGACCTGCTGACAGGCGCGGCGCTCTCGCTGCCGGCCTACCTCCCGGTCCCGACCTACCCCGTGCGCGTCCGCGAGGACGGGATGATCGTGATCGACGTCGGGAACTGAGGGCAGCATGGTGTCCGACTTCGAGTCGGACACCAGTCGTCCTCCGATACGCTCGAACGTATGCTCGACGATCGCGTCCGGTCCGTGCTCGCGCGAATGGAGGCGGAAGACGCCGCCGACCGTGAGAGGCCCGTCTCCGAGCGCTCGCTGGCCGTCGGGCCGGA
>DASSBI010000132.1:0-2709 GCA_035698965.1 Gaiella sp.
GGAGTTCGTCGGAGACGCGCTCGACACGTACGCGGAGCGGGAGGAGTCGTTCGGGCCCGAGCTCATGCGCGAGATCGAGCGGTACGTGATCCTCCAGATCGTCGACACGCGCTGGCGGGAGCACCTCGAGTCCATGGACTATCTGCGCGAGGGCGTCCACCTGCGTTCGATGGCGCAGAAGGATCCGCTCGTCGAATACCGCGGCGAAGGGCACGTGATGTTCGAGGAGCTCGGTCGCGTGATCCGCGAGGAGGTTGCGCTGACGCTGTTCCACGTCGAGGTGCAGCGCGAGGAGGCCGAGCAGCAGCTCCAGCCCGTCGCCGCGCCGCAGGCGCTCGCCTACGAGCACGAGCAGCTGCAGGGCGCCGACGCGATCGCCGCAGCAGGCGGTGGTCTCGCGACGGCGCTCGCCCCACCGCCGGAGACGACCGCGATGGGCACGCCGAAGCCGGTCGTCAACGAGCACCGGGACATCGGGCGCAACGACCCGTGCTGGTGCGGCTCCGGCAAGAAGTACAAGCGCTGCCACGGCGCGTAGCCGCCCGGCGGGTTCTCCAGGGCCTCTGGACCCGGGGGTCCCGGGGCGTGGCTTCAGCCTCGCCCCTTTCGTGTGCGCCGGGTCTAGCCCCATTGGGTCGGCGCGGATCATCTCGCTGCCCGCTCTTGCGCGAGCGGACACCGCCGTCCCGTGGATCGGAGCGGGCGATCTCTTCGTCCGCTCGGTAAGGGCCGCCGATCCTCGCGAGTGCGGCAGCCAAGCGTGCCGAACCCGCGTTTGCCTCGTGTCGTCGTCGCGCACCGTGCGTCACGAAGTCGGCACAGTGTCGGCGCACATGCGTGACGACTCTGTCGATAGCGTGACTCCCGGGGGCCATCCCGCCCCCCTGGGGGCACGTGCGGGCGTCCACGACGTGAGCGACATCCTCGACGGCGCGCTCCTTCGGCTGGCATGGCTGTCGGCCTGCCTCCTCGTCGCCCACCGCCGCGGCTGACTCTTTGGACCGCCTGCCCGACGACGTTGCGCGGGCGTATCTCGACCTGCTCGGGATCGACCTTCGACCGGGCGCCGTCGACGCCGATGCGTTGCGCGCACTCCAGTCGGCACATGTCGCACGGGTCCCGTACGAGACCGTCGACATCGTCCGCGGACGGCCGCCGGGCATCGCTCCGCTCGCTTCCGTGAAGCGCGTCCTCGCCGGGCGCGGGGGTTACTGCTACCACCTGAACGGCGCCTTCTCGGCGCTCCTCGCGTGGCTCGACGTCGACGTCACCCGTCACATCTCGGGCGTCCAGGGTCGGGCACAGGAAGCACCGGGCTTGAACGCCAACCATCTGGGGCTGACTGCGAGAACCCCGGATGGCCGGGAGTGGCTCGTCGACGCGGGCCTCGGAGACGGGCCTACCGACCCGCTGCCGCTCGTCGCCGGCGCCCACGAACAGCTCGGCTATCTCTACCGGCTCCGGTCCTCCGAAACACAGCCGGGCGCGTGGCGCTTCGACCACGACGCGCGAGGAAGCTTCGAGGGCTTCGATCTCGCCTCGGAAACGGCTCGAATCGACGACTTCGAGGCGATGCACGTGTTCCTGTCGACGCAGTCCGGCTTCGCGCGCACGGTCACCGCGCAGCGAAGGATCGGACGCCGCATCGAGGCCTTGCGCGGCTGCGTGTACACGGAGACGACCCCCGAGACGACGGATGTGACCGAGATCACCGAGCGTGATGCGTGGTGGGACGTGGTGGTCACCCACTTCGGGCTCGGATACGGCGACCTTCCGGCCGACGTGCGCGAGACGCTCTGGCGGCAGACGCTCGAGCGCCATCGTGCGTGGCAGGCCGGGCGCGACGACTGAAGGCCTCCCCTGCCAGTAGCTACGATCGCTCGATGGCAGTCATCGACGACAGACCCGTCGCCGACCAGCTCGCGGAGCTCGGGGCCCAGCTCGCCTGGGTCCGTGACTACCTTTGACCCCGACGGGCTGACGCGTCGGCGCACGGACCTCGAGGAGCGGATGGGCGCTCCGGGCTTCTGGGACGACCAGGCCGAGGCCGCCCGTGTGTCCACGGAGCACGCGCGGGTGACACGGAAGCTCGAGAGCTACGACACCCTCCGTCAGGAGGTCGACGACGCCGCCGAGCTGCTGGAGCTCGATTCCAGCCTCGAGGCGGAGGTCGCCGAGCAGATCGCACCCGTTCGCGACGAGCTCGCCCGACTCCAGGAGGAGGCCCTCTTCAACGGCGAGTACGACACCGGCGACGCGGTCGTGACGGTAACGGCGGGCACGGGCGGCACCGACGCGCAGGACTGGGCAGAGATGCTCCTGCGGATGTACCTGCGGTGGACGGCCGAGCGCGGCTTCCAGACGGAGCTCGTGGAGGCGAGCCCCGGAGAGGAGGCGGGCCTCAAGTCGGCGACGCTGACCGTCCGCGGCGAGAACGCGTACGGGCTGTTCAAGGCGGAGCGCGGCGTGCACCGCCTCGTGCGCCTTTCGCCGTTCGACTCCGCGCACCGCCGCCACACCGCGTTCGCGCAGGTCGTGGTCGCTCCGCTCCTCCCCGACAGCGAGGAAGTCGAGATCGACGAGGGCGACCTCCGCATCGACACCTACCGCGCGAGCGGCGCCGGCGGCCAGCACGTCAACAAGACGGACTCGGCCGTGCGGATCACGCACCTGCCGACCGGAATCGTCGTCCAGTGCCAGAACGAGCGC
>DASSBI010000133.1:0-2705 GCA_035698965.1 Gaiella sp.
GTCGTCGAGCGCGTAGCGGCGGTCGTGCCCCGCGCGATCCTCGACGTGGCGGATCAGCGACGGGTCGGCCCCCGTCAGCTCGAGGATCCGGTGCGTCACCTCGAGGTTCTCGTGGTCCTCGCCGCCGATGTTGTAGATCTCGCCGGGCGCGCCCTCGCGCAGGACGAGCTCGACGCCGGCGCAGTGATCCTCGGCGTGCAGCCACTCGCGCACCTGCTTCCCGTCGCCGTAGACCGGGAGCGCCTCGCCGGCGAGAGCATTCGTGACGAACAGCGGCACGAGTTTCTCGGGGTACTGGTTGGGGCCGAAGGTGTTGGCGCCGCGGGTGATCGAGGCGCGCACCCCGTATGTCCGCACGTACGCGAGCACCTGCAGGTCGCCGCCCGCCTTCGCCGCGCTGTAGGGACTCGACGGCCGCAGCGGATCGTCCTCGAGCGCGCGGCCTCCCGCCTCGAGGTCGCCGTAGACCTCGTCCGTCGACACCTGGACGTACCGCGCGTCGTTCGCGCGCGCCCACTCGAGCAGCGTCATCGTCCCGAGCACGTCCGTGTGGACGAACTCCTGGGGGCCGAGGATCGACCGGTCGACGTGCGTCTCCGCGGCGAAGTTGACCACGGCGTCGCAGCCCTTCGCAGCCCGCTCGACGGCGTCGGGGTCCGCGATGTCCCCGACGAGGAGCTCGATTCCGCTGTCCAGGTTGGCGGGGTTGCCGGCGTACGTCAGCTTGTCGAGCACGACGACGTCGTCCCCGCCCTCGACCAGCCGCCTGACGAAGTGCGAGCCGATGAAGCCGGCGCCGCCGGTGACGAGCACGCGCATCGCGGAAGGGTAGTCGACGCGGGGAGAACACCTAGCCGAGTGCAGCGAGGCAGGCCCGGAGCCCCTCGCGCCAGTGCGGCAGCTGCGGCGCGCCCTTCTCGCTGCGGAGGATCGACGTCGGCGGCCGCGGCGCCTTCGCGCCGAACTCGGCCGTCGTGATCCGGCGCACGCGACAGTCGAGACCGGCGTCCTCGAAGATCGCCTCGGCGAAGTCGGCCCAGGTGCAGTCGCCGGACGCCGCGAGATGCCAGATCCCGAACCCCGTCCCGGCGTCCACCAACTCGCGCGTCGCATGCGCGAGGTGCCCGACGTAGGTGGGGCAGCCGCGCTGGTCGTCGACGACCGCCACCTCGTCGCGCGTAACCCCGAGACGCAGCATCGTCCGGACGAAGTTGTGGCCCGTCTCACCGAAGAGCCAGGAGGAGCGGACGACCCACGCCCGCTCTCCGGCGGCCGCCTCGCCGTGCAGCTTCGAGCGGCCGTAGTCCGACAGCGGCGCCGGGGCGTCGGACTCGACGTACGGGCCGGCCTTCGTCCCGTCGAAGACGTAGTCGCTCGAGAACGCCACGAGCGGCGCTCCGAGCGCTGCGACGTGTGCCGTTCCGCCGACATTGGCGGCCGCCGCCCCCTGCGGGTCGTCCTCGGCGCCGTCCACGTTCGTCCAGGCCGCTGCGTGCAGCACGAGGTCGGGCGGCCACGGAAGCGGCGGCGCCGGGTGCCGGACGTCCCACCCCGCGCGGTCGAGCGCGAGCAGCTCGTCTCCGGCGAACGCGCGCGCAAGGGCGTGCCCGAGCTGGCCGCCCGCGCCCGTGATTAGGGTGCGGCGTCGCGCTCCGAGAGGGTCGGTGTGGTCGTGCTCCACAGGTGCGCGACCCGCGGGTCGTTCCACGGGACGCCGTGCTCGTCGGGTTCGGCGGGGTCGTACTCCTCGGTCACGTGGTAACAGAAAAGCAGGTCGGTGAGCGCCTCGAAGCCGTGCGCATGATGGCCGGGCACGTAGATCGCGACGGGGTTCTCGTCGCCGATGTCCTCGGTGAACGTCGCGCCGCTCACCCGGTCGAGCACGACGACGCGCGCGGTGCCCTGGAGGCAGACGAAGAGATCGTCCTGACCGCGCTCGTGGAAGTGGAGCCCGCGGATTACGCCCTTCCGCGAGAAGGAGAGGTTCGTCTGGACGGTCGGCTTGGGCAGCGCGCTGTCGCGGCGGAGCTCGCAGAACCAGCCGCGCACGTCCTCGAAGCGGCGAAGGGAGATCCGCCGGACGCCGTCGACGCTCATCGGTTCGCGCCCGTCTCGTCGACGCGACGGCCGATCTCGGCGAGGTGTTGCCAGTGCTTGCCCGCGTCCTCCCACCAGCCCTCGACCCGGACGACGTCGAGGCGTCCCTGCTGGGCGTAGTGGCGGTTGACGTCGGTGATCTCGAGCTCGCCGCGCGAGGACGGCTCGAGGCGCTCGATCACGTCGAAGACGTCGGGCGGGAAGCAGTAGAGCCCGACGACGGCCTCGTTTGTGGGCGGCGCCGGGTAGCGCTTGTCCACGACGCCCGCCTTCTCGACGATGTCGACCACGCGGCCGTCCTCGTAGACGACGACGCCGAAGTTCTCCGGGTCGGGGACGTCCTTCACGAAGATCATCGCGCGGTCGCCGCCGGACGCCCAGGCCGCGATCGCGGCCGACTGGGAGCGTTCGAAGATGTTGTCTCCCAAGACGACGACGAGCCTCTCGTCACGGGCGAAGTCGCGTGCCATGCCCACGACCTGCGCGATCCCGCCCGGCTGGGTCTGCACCTTGTAGGTGAGGTTCAGCGAGAGCAGCGGCTCCTCCGAGCCGCGCGCGGTGAGGTGGCCGTCGCCGAGCAGGTCGATCATCTGCCCGCCGTGGCCCTT